>CAZJUF010000097.1:7203-9569 GCA_964549055.1 uncultured Hyphomicrobiales bacterium
ATCGGCAATGCCCAACGGTTAATCCGTGACAGTCTTTCCTATGCCATGGAACGCAAACAGTTTGGCAAACCGATCGCTGATTTCCAGCTGGTGCAGGCAATGCTGGCTGATTGTGAAACGGAAACCTATGCGGCAAAATCCATGGTGCTGGATACAGCAAAGCGCAAGGATGCCGGTGAAGATGTCACCAAGCTGGCGGCAATTTGTAAATATTACGCATCCGAAATGGTTGGGCGAGTGGCCGACCGGGCGGTGCAAATTCACGGCGGCGCTGGCTATGTTGCCGATTATGGCATCGAGAGATTCTACCGCGATGTGAGGCTTTATCGGCTTTATGAGGGGACTTCACAAATCCAGCAACTGATCATCGCCCGTGAGATGATGAAAGAGGCTAAGAGTTAGGCGAAGGATGCGCAGCGACACCCATTCGTGCCGCTGCCGCATCATACTGATTGATGAGTTCATTAATTCGTTCTGCAACCGGTACGATTTTTTGAACCACTCCGATGCCCTGGCCACTGCCCAGTATATCCTTCCAGGCCTTGGATTTGGAACCACTGCTGGAGCCGAACTTCATGGTTGAAAGATCGCCCTCAGCCAGATTGTCGGGATCAAGTCCCTGGGCTGCAATCGAGGGTTTGAGGTAATTACCGTGCACGCCGGTGAACAGGTTGGAATAGATAATATCATCGGCGCTGCAATCAACAATCATCTGTTTATAGGTGTCTGAGGCATTGGCTTCTTCAGTGGCAATAAAAGGTGAGCCGATATAGGCAAGATCAGCGCCCATGGCCTGGGCGGCGAGAACGGAACCGCCGGTAGCTATAGAGCCCGCCAGCAACAGCGGACCATCGAACCATTGGCGAATTTCCTGCACCAGCGCGAAAGGTGAAATTGTTCCGGCATGACCACCGGCACCAGCGGCTACCGCAATCAGGCCATCGGCACCTTTTTCAATTGCCTTTCTGGCAAAACGATTATTGATAACATCGTGCAGGACGATGCCACCATAGGCATGAATGGCGTCATTGAGTTCCGGTCTTGCACCCAGCGACGTTATGATGATCGGCACCTTGTGCTTGACACAGACCTCCACGTCCTCCCACAGGCGCTCGTTGGTTTTATGGACAATCTGATTAACCGCAAAAGGGGCTGCGGGTTTATCGGGATTGGCGTGAGAGTAGCGTTCCAATTCTCCGGTGATACGCATCAGCCACAGGTCAAGCAACTCGACTGGCCGGGCGTTGAGGGACGGAAAGCTACCGACGATACCGGCTTTGCATTGGGCAATCACAAGATCGGGGTTTGAAATCAAAAACAGGGGGGCTGCAACAATCGGTGCGCGCAGATTATCGAATAAGGGCGGCAGGCTCATGGTTTGATATCTCGTCCCATGGTGTAAAACTCATCATTGGCCCGCATCGAGGTCACATTGGCCATGCGATTGGACAGACCGAAAAATGATGTGATCCCGGCAATGTCCCAGATGTCTTCGTCGCTAAAGCCATGGCCATGCAAAATTTCAAAATCATCATCGTCAATTTCTTGCGCGTGATTGCAGACCAAGAGGGCGAAATCCAGCATGGCCATCTGGCGCGCTGAAATGTCTGCCTTGCGATAGTTGACGGCAACCTGATCGGCCACAAGCGCATTTTTCGCCCGAATACGCAAAATCGCCCCGTGGGCAATAACGCAATAGTGGCAGCTGTTGGCGTTGGAAGTGGCAACAATGATCATCTCCATGTCAGCCTTGCTGAGACCGCTGTCCTTTTCCATCAGGGCGTCGTGATAAGCGAAAAATGCGCGAAATTCATCGGGGCGATGCGCCAGTACCAGAAAAACATTGGGAACAAATCCCGCTTTTTCCTGCACCGCCAGAATTTTCGTCTTTATATCCTCTGGAAGGTCATTGATATCAGGAACCGGGAAACGCGAGATCGGCTTTGTCGTCATGGTAGTTACCCTTTTTGAAAATCGCTTTAATAACCGATGGCACAGCCGTCTTTTCGCGGGTCCGAACCCGCCGTCAACACGCCCTGCTCCCAATCAATCCAGATCGCCTGTGAGCCACCGATGGGGCGTTTGGCAGCGGATATTCTGTGACCACGGCGGCGCAGTTGTTCGCTGATTTCTTCCGGCACACCGGCTTCAACCTCCACGTCACCGGTGAACGGATCAACCATGGTGCGCGGATAATCCATGGCCTGTTGAATATCGAGGCCGTAATCTAACAGTCGGGTTAAAAACTGCATGTGTCCAAAAGCCTGATATTCGCCGCCCATGACGCCAAACGGCATGACCACACGATCTCCTTTGGTTACCATGCCGGGAATAATCGTATGCAGCGGGCGCTTGTTGCCGGCGAT
>CAZJUF010000098.1:0-5365 GCA_964549055.1 uncultured Hyphomicrobiales bacterium
CCGCTGCTTCCCTGCGCCAGGCCTGGCAAACAATGCCCGATATTTCTGAAATTTCAGAAAGTCTGATCCTTGAAGAAACGCCAGAAGGCCTCAATATTCAATTGCTTGATCAGGAAGGTCGTTCGATGTTTCCGACCGGCTCGGCTGAGCCTTATGATCGCACCAGACGGTTGCTCACCAAAATTGCCCCGGTGTTAAAAGCAATGCCCAACCGGGTACGGATAACCGGCCATTCAGATTCAACCAAAAACTATCGAACCGACAATTACGGTCTGTGGGAATTAACCGCTGACCGGGCAAACGCTGCACGGCGCATTTTAACCGAGGGCGGCATGACAGATGATCAGTTCTTCGCAATTGTCGGCAAGGCAGACAGTGAACCGCTGTTTCCCGAAGATACGTTTTTGGCGGCCAACCGGCGCATTTCAATTTTGATTATGAATGAAGCACCGCCAATGTTGCCGACGCAAAAGCCGTGAGTGATGAACGCTGAATCAAGTGCCAAAAAAACCCGGTTTTGATACCGGGTTTTTTTGTAACTGAGATGGTGAGGCTTTTATTTGATAAAGCCGTCGAATTTCTTTTTAAAGCGGCTGACACGACCGGCACGGTCAACAAGATGACCGCCACCACCGGTCCAGGCGGGGTGCGAGGATGGATCAACATCCAGCGTCAAAGTGTCACCTTCAGAACCGTATGTGGATCTGGTTTCATATGTCGTACCATCGGTTAATGCTACCGTAATGGTATGATAATCTGGGTGGATATCGCTCTTCATCTGTTTAAACCTGAATTTGTTGGCCGCTATGACTTGATAATTTTGCGCTGATATACCCTATGATGGCAGTGGACACAAGTGGCATACGCCAACTTGAATAATATATCTCAAATTTTGTTGGTCTGGATTGTTATAATCGTGTAAATGTCCGCTGACCTTAGGGTCAGGGCCCATAGGAGCAAAGATAAGCGTGCAGTCCAAACAAACCCTAGATATGCCGCGCAGTTCTGGCGAGACAGGCGCAGAATCACTTGAAGATGTGGCCAAACGTCGGCGTAAAAGCCGTAATTTGCGCCCGCTGCTACAACTTGTCCCCTTTGTAACGCGCTATAAGGGCCGGGTGTTGTGTGCGTTTGTGGCGCTGTTTATGGCGTCTCTTGCCACACTTGCGGTGCCGCTGGCCCTGCGCCGGATTGTCGATCTGGGATTTTCCGCCGAAAATGTCGAATTTATCGATAATTATTTCGCCATGATGATTGTTATCGCTGCGGTTCTGGCGCTGGCAAGCTCGGCACGGTTTTATTTTGTCACCTGGATTGGTGAGCGCGTGGTAGCCGATTTGCGCGACGCAGTCTTTGCCCGCCTCACAGCTTTGAGCATGAGTTTTTATGAACGCACCCAGACCGGTGAGGTGCTGTCGCGCTTAACTGCGGATGCGACATTGATAAAATCAGCCTTTGGGGTTAGTGCATCATTGGCCTTGCGCAATATTTTTCTGTTTTTCGGTTCAACCGCAATGATGGTTTATACCAGCGCGCGCCTGAGTGGTCTGGTGCTGTTGGCTTTGCCGATTATAATTATGCCGTTGATATTGTTTGGCAAAAAAGTGCGACGATTATCGCGTGACGCCCAGGATTCTCTGGCAGATACAACCGCTTTTGCCAATCAAAGCCTGACCTCGATGCAGACAGTCCAGGCTTTCAACCACGAAGAAAAAGACCGGAAATATTTTAACATCGCTGTGGAAAATGCCTTTGAAGCTTCACGGTTGCGGATGAAATCGCGGGCGATTTTGACGGCTTGTGTGATTTTTCTAACCTCGGTAAGTATTGTTGTCATCTTGTGGATGGGCTCGCAGGAGGTTCTCATCGGTAAGCTTTCCGGCGGTACTTTGAGCCAGTTTGTGCTCTATACAGTGTTTGCCGCCGGTGCCATGAGCCAATTGAGCCAGGTTTGGGGGGAAATTCAACAAGCGGCAGGAGCGGGCGAGCGACTGGCGGAACTTCTCAACGAAGTTCCAGAGATACAGGCCCCGGCAAACCCCAAAACTTTCCCTGATCCACTGCGCGGGGAAATTGAATTTGATCATGTCACTTTTCACTACCCGGCAAGACCCGACCAACCCTCTTTGACAGACGTTTCCTTCGTCATCAAACCAGGCGAGAAAATAGCGATTGTTGGTCCCTCTGGCGCGGGCAAAAGTACGTTGTTTCAACTGTTGTTGCGGTTTTATGATATTCAATCGGGAAGCATTAAAATCGATGGCATTGGTGTTGATGAGGTTGATCCATCACACCTTCGCGCGCTTTCAGCGATTGTTCCGCAATTACCGGTCATTTTTTCAACCAGCGCCAGGGAGAATATCCGTTACGGCAAGCCTGATGCGAGCGATGAAGAGGTTGTAGAGGCCGCTAAATCGGCGCTGGCGCACGGGTTTATTGAAGACTGTCCGAGCGGCTATGACACATCATTTGGCGAACGGGGAATGACACTGTCAGGCGGGCAGCGCCAACGCATGGCGATTGCCCGGGCGATGTTGAAGAATGCCCCGATCCTGCTGCTCGATGAAGCGACAAGTGCGCTGGATGCGCAAAGTGAGCTAAGTGTTCAACAAGCCCTGGACGGGCTGATGCAGGGCCGTACCACCCTGATTATCGCCCACCGTCTGGCCACGGTTAAAAATGCTGATCGCATTTTTGTCATGGAGAACGGGCGCATTGTGGCGGAAGGCAGCCATGACCAACTTATTAAACAGGGTGGGCTTTATCGTCAGCTTGCCGATCTGCAATTTTCTGGCGGTCTTAACGCCGACACAATAGCGGCGCAGTAATTACGCCGGTTTTTCCAATGAAAAGGATTGTTAATGTCACGTCGTAAAACCATCATTATGTGGTTTGGAGTATTTTTGCTGCTGGGGCTAAGTGCCTTTGGTGTTCACGTCTGGTCGCAAGCGGGACAGTTTACGACAGTCAAGAATTTGAATAGCAACGCTTGTCAGGTTTATGGCGGTATTCTTGCACCCGAAGACATTGCAATCGACCGGGACGCCCGGATTGCCTACATCTCAAGCCTTGATCGCAAGCTGGCGAGTTCTCAAAGCGCCAAGGCATCCACGCTGCGCGGTACAATCCGTATGCTTGATCTGTCGACATATACGCCCGGTGCAGAAATCAATTACAAAGACGTGACGCCAGATTTGCCAAAACGTTTTTATCCTCTCGGGCTTAGTCTTTTTACTGCAACGGATGGAACCAAACGGCTGTTTGTGGTCAATCAGGCAGATGCAAACTCCCAAAGTGTAGAGATTTTCCGCGTCACTTCCAGCGGTCTGGCATATGAAAAATCTGTTGATTTGGGGGCCGATGTAACCTTTGCCAATGACGTGCTGGCGGTGGGGCCGGATCAGTTCTATGTGACCGACAGCTCCATATCCGGTCCGGTGTCATGGGCTTTCAATTTTGCCTTTCAGCGCACGTTATCAAAGGTATTTTACTTCGATGGTGAAAATCTTGACCCGGTGGCCACCGATTTCGGTATGGCCAATGGAATTGCCATGTCGAAAAATGGTGAGGAATTATATGTCCTTGATACTTCCACGCGCTCGTTACGGTTTTTTAAACGCAATATTGCCGATGGTGTCCTTGAGGACAGTGGTTTTTTGTTCATCGGTACGGGCGTAGATAATATTGATGTGGCTGAGGATGGGGCTTTGTGGATAGCCGCTCACCCGCGATTAATGGATTTTGCCATGTATAGCGCCGGGATGAAAGCCACGTCTTCGAGCCAGGTGATCCGCGCGGTAAAAGACACTGCCGGTGGCGGGGAAGTGCGCACGGTTTATCTCGATCTGGGGGAGAATATTTCAGGGTCCAGCGCCGCTGTAGCCATTGGAAAGACCTTCATCATCGGCTCGGCCATGGACAACAAGCTGGCGATTTGTACGCGTAAATAAGGCAGTCCCGGTTTATTTTTCAGTGAGCTTTAGTTCGATGCGACGATTGCGCCGGTAGGCTTCCACACTGTCACCGCTATCCAGCGGCTGAAACTCACCGAAACCTGCCGCTACCAACCGATTTGCCGGAACGCCTTCAGCGATCAGATGGCGCACCACGGCGATAGCGCGGGCGGCGGAAAGTTCCCAGTTGGAAGGGAATTGTTCTGTGTTTATGGGGTCTGCATCCGTGTGACCGTCAACGCGCAAGACCCAGTTGACCTCGCTGGGTATCTGGTCCTGCAATTCGATCAGGGCGCGGCCAAGCTTTTTAATATCTTGCTTGCCGTCAGGATTAATGGTGGCTTCGCCTTTGGCGAACAGGACTTCGGATTGAAACACAAAGCGGTCACCAACGACGCGAATATCAGAGCGTTTTTTTAGAATCTTGCTCAGGTTTTCGAAGAAATCTGATCGGTAACGCTCCAGCTGCTGGACCCGTTTGGCCAGAGCAATGTTAAGACGCTTGCCAAGGTTCTTTATTCGCTGCTTTGCCAGGTCCCGGGATTTTTCTGAATTTCCAAGCGCGGCACTAATGGAGGCCAGCTGCCGGCGAAGAGCTGTAATCTGCTGATTTAGAATTTCGATCTGGCTCAAGGCCTGCGCTTTAACTCTGCGCTCATCACTCAAGGAATTTGAGATGCCGGCGATATTACCGGCATTTTTCTTATTGTCTAACCGGTTTTGAATAATTGTTTGCCGCAGGGCTCCCTGTTCAATTTCCGTGGCAGCCAGAACAGCCTTTAAGGTTGCCAGATCATTCTCCAACGAGCTTTTGGAGCTGCGTTCTAGGGAAAGAATTTCGGTGAGTTCTGATATCTCGGCCTGAAGCTTGGACAAGGCAGTGTCGCGGCCGGTTATCTCGCGCGCCAGAAGGAATTGTGCCAGCATGAAAATTGACAAAAGAAAAATAATCACAAGCAGCAATGTCGCCATGGCATCGACAAAACCGGGCCAGTAGTCGGCAGAATCTTGTCTATGTCGCCGTCTTGACGCCATGGCCATGAGGATTAGTCCTTATTACGATCGGTCTGCCGCGGGCTATCATTGGCAATCTGTTCCAGAACATCTTTTATTTCGGCCTGCTTTTCAGCCTGGGCTTCAACCCAGTCTCTGATGGTCTGTTGTTCGGTGCGCATCTGATTGACAAGGTCATTGATGCCAAGTGCTAAGGCTTCCATGGTGCTCTCGTCACCGCGATTGCGCGCCTGATAATTGTTCAGATGTTCAATACTGCGTTGCATACCCAGCAAGGCGTGGCGCAAATGTTCCGGGGAAACGCCTGTTCCAGCGGTCGTGTCATCTTCGACAGTTGATATGTTTGTAACCGTTGACAGCCAGTCTTCGAGGTTGGTGTAAAAACGGTTTTGTGCCTG
>CAZJUF010000098.1:5465-9538 GCA_964549055.1 uncultured Hyphomicrobiales bacterium
TTGTAACCGTTGACAGCCAGTCTTCGAGGTTGGTGTAAAAACGGTTTTGTGCCTGGGAGGTCTGTAAATCCAGAAAACCTAAAATCAGAGATCCGGCAAGGCCGAACAGGGAGGATGAAAACGCTGTTCCCATGCCTTGTAAAGGTGCTTCGAGACCGGCACGAAGTTCTTCGAAAATCACCCCACTGTCGTTGCGTCCGACATCGAGGGTGCGGATGGTCTGGGCGACGGAATTTATCGTATCCAGCAGGCCCCAGAAAGTGCCAAGCAGGCCTAGGAAAATAAGCAATCCGATCAGATAACGCGAGATGTCGCGGGCTTCATCAAGCCGGGTGCCAATGGAATCAAGTAAAGAGCGCATGGACAAAGAAGTCAGCAACATGCCGCCTCTTTGTTCGCCTAACATGGTGGCCATGGGTGCGAGCATAACCGGCGGGCTTGCCAGTTTGAGGCCGGGATCGCCGAACCTGAACGTATTGACCCATTCCACTTCGGGAAACAGAATGATTACCTGACGAAAAGCGTAGCCGATACCGAGTATCAAAATACCAACAATCAGACCGTTCAGGCCAGGGTTGGCTGCGAAAGCGCCCCCCAGTTGCGGGTACAGAATGGCGGCCAGAAAGCCTACGATGATCAAAAAAACCATCATCCTTACGACATAGGTTCGCGGCGATTCCAGTTGATATTGTTCTGCGTGTAAGGACATAAATCTACAGATGCTTTTCGGTTAGCGAAGAAGCATCCTAGCCGATTCATTTCTCATAGAGAAGTGCTGACTTCAAGATCATGCTTTAAGGCTTGAGCAACTTTTCCATCTGAGTGTGCAATGTGGAGTTTGCAGCAAGAACATTACCGGTTTCCATCATTGTCGGCTTGCCGGTGATATCGGTAATTGTGCCACCTGCTTCGCGCACCAGAAGGGTGCCAGCGGCGATATCCCAGGGGCTGAGATCGCGCTCCCAGAATATGTCAAACCGGCCAGCTGCGAGCCAGGCGAGATCGAGGGCTGCTGAGCCCGTGCGCCGGATGCCGGCAACCAGCGGCTGCAGCTTTGCCAGCTCTTGCCTGAACAGCACAAGATCGCCTCTGCCCTGATGGGGAACGCCGCAACAGACCACAGAGAGGTCAAGAGATTTACGGTTGGCAACGCGCAGGCGAAAGCGATCGTTTAAAAATGCGCCCTGGCCACGTTCGGCGACAAACAAATCGTCCAGAGCCGGGCAGTAAATCACACCGGCAACCAGAACTCCTTCGCGTTCAAGGGCGATCGAAATCGAAAACAGCGGGATGCCATGCAGAAAATTTGTTGTGCCATCAAGCGGATCAATAATCCACTTGTGGGTCTTGTCAGTGCCTTCGATGGCGCCGCCTTCTTCCATCAAAAAAGAATAACCGGGCCGGGCGCGCTCAAGTTCTTCGTAGATAACTTTTTCAGCCCGCCTGTCGGCAGCCGAGACAAAATCTCCCGGACCTTTCAGGGAAACCTGTAGATTTTCAACCTCGCCCAAATCGCGCATTAATCCGCGCGCAGCTTTTTGAGCGGCCTGAACCATGACGTTGAGAAGTGCTGATCTGGCCATTATTGCGCCCGGCGAACATAAGTGATGTCGGTGGTATCAACGATGATCTTTTCGCCCAGTGACACAAACGGTGGCACCATAACCCTGACGCCGTTCTCCAGAATGGCGGGCTTGTAGGATGAGGTGGCGGTCTGCCCTTTTACAGTGGGCTCGGTTTCGGTGATTTCCAGGGTCACATGTTCGGGCAGCGCTATGGAGATCGGGCGTTCTTCATACAGTTCGAGGTCAACCTGCATGCCATCTTGCAGGAAGGCTGCCCGTTCGCCGACAAACTCGGTTGAGAGTTCTATCTGCTCGTAATTCTCAAGGTCCATGAAGGTTAGCATCTCACCTTCGGCAAACAGAAACTGGAAGGATTTTTGGTCAAGGCGGACGCGCTCAACAGTTTCGGATGAACGAAAACGCTCATTGAGTTTCGTGCCTTCAATGATGTTTTTCAGCTCAACCTGGGCAAAGGCACCGCCCTTGCCGGGCTTGACGTGCTGGGTTTTTACCGCCACCCACAGCCCGCCCTTGTGCTGAATAATGTTGCCGGGGCGAATTTCGTTACCGTTGATCTTCATGTTGGAAGTGACCTCATAAATGCCCGGACCGCATCACAGTCCAGGTTGCGATTTGTGCGCAACCTATCAAGTCTTCCATAAGTTTGCACCTGAAAAGCACAATTAAATTTGTAAAGTGAGTTTCTTCATTGAGAAAGGTTTGATTTGGCGGGTGAACCGTATTGTTTTTCCCACAATTTGGCCCGCCTTTTGGCTTCGCCTCTCTCGCCTTCACTTAATGCTGTGGTTAATTCATCAAGCTCAGGGTTGGTGAGCCCGCGGGCCCGGGCGAGAATATTCCATTTGGCCGCTTCAATAAAATCGCGCTCCACACCGCGGCCTTTGTGGTAAAGCCGTGCCATGCGGTTCTGGGCGACTACATTGCCCTTGTTGGCGGCAAAAAGCAGCCACTTGGCACCCACTTTTTCATCCTTTTCCAGACCATCGCCCTTGAAAGACATAAAGCCATAATCGACAGCGGCATCAACATTGCCCTGAATGGCGGCCTTGCCGATCCATTTTGCGCTTTCAATCTGGTTTTTTTCAACCCCGCGTCCTTCGGCAAAAAGAACACCGAGGCTGTATTGCGCCAGAGCGTTGCCCTGTTCGGCAGCTTTTTTGAACCACTTGGCGGCCATATCCCAATTCGACTCAAGCCCTTGTATGCCGGTATTCAATATGCCCATGTTATATTGCGCTCTGACATGACCCTGTTTGGCGGCTCTGAAGAAATTCAGACGGACCTGATCCATGTTACCCGGACCACCTTTTTTCGCCATGAGCATCAAGGCCAGTTCAAACTGTGCTTCGCGATGGCCTTCATTGGCGGCTTTTTCAAACCAGATGCGGGCACGCTCAAGATTTTTTTTGACGCCGCGACCGGTAAGATACAACGATCCCAACATAGTCTGGGCGCGCAAATCACCGGTTTCAGCGGCCTTCAAAGCCTGGCGAAAGGCGGTTGCATATTCGCCCTTGGTATAGGCAGCGAAGGCTTCGCGGTATTGAGCTAATGCTGTGCCTGGAAAAACACCAAAAGCCATAAGGCTGGCAATCAGGGCGTATGTTGGTCGCAACTTCATTGTTTTCTGCCACAATCTGCGATCAAATCACTTATCGATTTCAGGGTCGCGCTGGCGTTTTGACCTGAATTCCAGATGGTGGCATCGAGGAAGAGAAAATCAACACCGGCGTCAATCAATGTCCGGTTTTTTTCCACATCGGTGCACACTGGTGCAACGCAGGGAATTTCAAACAACCCGCTCCACCAGTCAATCAGACTTTCCAGCGACTGGGGATCATTGGAGGGATGAGGATTGGGAAGATCGGGGTCGAATAAGATGTAGTTGGTGCCGATCTCACCAAAACACATGACGTCGTGGCGGTTGAGGGCTGTGGTGAAACCAACGATACGGTCATCACCGAGTTCATTTCTTGCTTTTTCATAGGTTTCAATATTGCCGGAAACCTGTACGCCGTCCGCGCCAATCTGGCGGGCAAATGCAATGTCGTCAGCGACAATGAATGCAGCTTCATGGTCAAGTGCACATTGCATCAAGGTGCTGGCATGTTCGGCGGAAGTCTCGCCGGTGTTGGCATAAAGGACAGCGGCCACATCATTGGCGCTCAGCGCTTCACTCAGCAAAAGCCCAAGAGTATCCAGCGGCTGGCCCTCAGGGGCTGACAAATACAATCTACATGGATGTTCGCTCACCAGACCCAACCCTTCACACATTTTCGTGACCAGGCTTATCACTATCGTTTGAATAAGGCGACTTGTGGGCAGAATCTATGAGGATGTTTCCATCGATGATTCCCAGTTGCCGCAAGCCGCCAATCCGTTCATGCGGGCGCGATGGGCGAATGCTGATTGGGCAGAACTGACATTTTCCACTTTGCCGCACCAGGCTTTAAGCGGGGCGGCCTGCAGGGCGCGACCGTAGGAAAA
>CAZJUF010000099.1:0-9401 GCA_964549055.1 uncultured Hyphomicrobiales bacterium
GTTTTCATTGTTCTCCAGCGGCGAGTGTTGATGATGACGGCAAATATTCTGTAGGCGCGGTGACAGCAACAGCCAGCTTTCGCTTTGCCAAATCCTTGCCGGGCTGGTTTGCCAAAACCGGTTGCCGGGTGATCATCGGCAAGGGGGGCATGAGCCAGAAGCATTACGATGAGATTTTTGTACCGGCAAAAGCCGTTTACTTCACCACTGTCGGCTATGGCACCGGGGCACTATTGGGACGTGGCATCAAGCAAGTTGAAAATGTCCACTGGCTTGATGAGCTGGGTATAGCACAGGCAATGTGGGTGTTCAGGGTCGAGAATTTTGGCCCCCTGCTGGTCGAAAGCGACTTGCAAGGCAATTCGCTGTTTGAGCAAAACAACAAAGAGATCAATGAGAAAATTGAAAAGCTCTATGAGGGTCTGCGCGCCCCCTCCCTCAGTCGTTATGGTGAAACCGATAACAAGCGTGATGAGCTGATTTGAGGAGAATAAAAGACGAGATTGCGGGTAAAAATGCAATCTCGTCTATTCAAAATTCAGCTTTCCAATGAGTGATCGTTAGCGGCAAAAAACCTTGCGACCACTATAGGATGTGAAATTTCCGGTGCGTGGATTGAAGCTGCGATAGCGGCGCGAACAATCCTTTTTCCAGGCACGAGACCAGGGTGCATATTTTCCACTATGATACCCGTAACCACGATAGCCGTGACCGTAATGGGAGTGATTATAGTAACGATCCGTCTCATGGACAAAGAGGCCACCAACCAGAGCGCCTATACCAAGGCCCAAAAGAAACTCAACTTTTTTTACTTCTGTATTTTTGGTTATGCCATCTGATTGTATACTTGTCGGCATGTTGGATAAAGGAGCTGCTCCAGCGCTAATTCCTCCAACCAGTGTAGCTCCCAAAAACAGGGAGGCCAAAATTGCAGTTTTTCCAGATTTTGTCATACTAAATTCTCCTGCTTATACGCATAAAAATATTCAGCCAGAGTGCACTTAACATGTGTCGGTCAAATGCATTTTAGTTTTGCACAAAAAAAAGAAAAAACCAAATTTGAAGAGCGATAAACTGATTTGAGGATAGCAAAAACAAAAAAATGAGGCTGCGTGTTCAGACGCAACCTCATTTCTAATCTTGTTCAGTTTTTTAATTCTCAGCTGTTAGCGGCAGAAAACGTAGCGACCGCTGTAGGCTAGGAAATATCCGGTATCGGGATTGAAACTGCGATAGCGACGGAAACAATCATCATACCAGGCATCGGTCCAGGGCTGATAGCGGGTACGGTAATATCTGCGTACAGGTGCAGGCCGCCGGTTGCCGGCATTGTAACCGCGATCATAGGCTCTGTTGTTATTGTTGACGATGGCACCACCGATCAGGGCACCGGCACCAAGGCCCAAAAGCAAATTACGTGTTTTCTTGCCGGTTTTATGTACCAGATTGCCGGTTACCGCTTCGGGTTGCGCACTTGTTGCCATTTTAGACAGAGGCACAGCATTAGCGCTTATGCCCCCAAATGCTGTAGCTCCCAAAAACAGGGAAGCTAAAACTGTAAATTTGTTAGGTTTCATCATAGGAAATTCTCCTGCTTCTACACCAAATCTCACCAACTTCAGTTTTACATATAAGAATACGAATGCCAAATAAAAAGGGTGATGGGGGGAAAATTTGGAAATTGGGGTTAATAAATCCTAGTTTTTCTGCAGTTTTTCCAAACAAATCAACCCTTATACCGCTTTTGTGGCAACGCCATTTTACACGCTTCCAGTATGGCGTTTTCACCAATCCGATAGGTTTCGTAAAGATCGTCAATCGTTCCTGTCTGGCCAAAATGCTCAACACCCAAAGCCTGAACCTTGTGACCATGAACAGCGCCGAGCCAAGACAGGGTTGTGGGGTGACCATCGATGACGGTAACCAGCCCGGCATCGCGCGACAGCGGTTGCAAAAGCTCTTCAATATAGCTGTCAGCGTTGGTTTGGCCGTGCTGGCGTGCGGTCTGGGCCGCTTTCCAGCCAGCATTCAAACGATCGGCGGAAGTGATTGCCAAAAGGCCAGCACCGGGGTTGCGATTGAGGAGTTTGCCGATAGCGCTGGCAGCTTCAGGCGCAACAACCCCGGTATAGGCCAGCGCCAGTTGTGCGCCGGGTGCTGGCGGCCTGAGCCAGTAAGCACCGGCAATAATGCCTTTTTTGGTGGCGTCATCGAGCTGTCTCACCGGCTGGTCCAAAGAGCGTGTTGACAGGCGTAAGTAAACCGAGCCACCGCTTTTGTCGCGCAACCAGTCATCATCGGAAATGTCATCGCTCTCGCGCTGAATGTAATTAAATGCCCATTCCATTATGACCGCGAGTTCATCCACAAATGACGGCTCGAACGTCGCCAGACCGTCCTGAGCCATGCCAATCAGTGGCGTCGAAATCGACTGGTGCGCGCCACCTTCAGGTGCCAGCGTAATGCCTGAAGGGGTAGCTGCGAGGATAAAGCGGGCATCTTGATAGCACGCATAGTTGAGGGCATCGAGGCCGCGCTGGATGAAGGGGTCGTAGAGTGTTCCCACCGGCAACAAGCGCTCGCCAAACAATTTGTGGCTCAAGCCCAGAGCCGCCAGCAGAATAAACAGGTTGTTTTCGGCAATGCCCAGTTCGATGTGCTGGCCCGATGGTTTTGAGTGCCAGCGCTGGGCCGACATCAGTTTAAGGGTCTGGAAGACGTCTTCGTGTGGCTCTTTTGAAAATACCGCACGACGGTTTACCCAGCCACCCAGATTGGTTGAGACTGTGACATCTGGCGATGTGGTGACAATGCGGTTGGCCATTTTTGTGTCGTGGCGGGCAATTTCACTCAAAATTTTGCCAAACCCTTCCTGGCTTGACATCGCCACTGCTCCCTGGGCAGGCGATGCAATTGCCTCAATCGGGATTTTTGGCGAACTTAACAACCGCATTCCTTTGGCATTAAAAGGGGCGGTATCAATCAGATTGCGCAAATCATTGGCATTGGAGCCAAGCCCTGAAAACGGCTCCCATTCTTTTCCATCGGTTATATTATGCGCGGCTTTTAGCTCATTCATCTGGGCTGAATTCATCAGGCCGGAATGATTGTCTTTGTGACCGGCAAAGGGCAGGCCCTTGCCCTTGACGGTGTAGGCAACAAAGCAGACCGGCCTGTCATCTGGGGCTGAGTTAAAAGCTTCAAGGCAGGTTTCCATGCAATGGCCGCCAAGATCAGTCATTAACCCGGCCAGAGCGTCATCATCGTAACTGTCAATGAGTTTTAACGCGTCCGGGTTGGCGGATAGATCCTGTTTCAGGTGTTTGCGCCAGATGCTGCCACCGGCAAAGGTCAGGGCTGAAAACAACGTGTTGGGGCAGGTGTCAATCCAGTCGTGCAAAGCGCTGCCGCCGGGTTGTTGAAAGGCTTTTTCCAACGCCTTGCCATATTTGATGGCGATGACCTGCCAGCCGAAGTTGGAAAAAATATTCTCGAGTTTGGGAAACAGTGCTTCCGAAATGACCGCATCCAGGCTCTGGCGATTGTAATCAACAATCCACCAGCAGTTTTTCAAATCATGTTTCCAGCCTTCGAGCAGGGCTTCATATATATTGCCCTCGTCAAGTTCGGCATCTCCCATCAGAGCTATCATGCGGCCCTCGGGCCATTTGGTTTGCCAGTCTTTGGCGCTGATATAATCCTGAACCAGGCTGGCAAATGAGGTCATGGCAACGCCCAGGCCGACGGAGCCGGTGGAAAAATCAACGTCATCAATGTCCTTGGTGCGCGAGGGGTAGGATTGCGCGCCGCCAAAACTTCTAAAGGCTTTTAGTTTTTCAAGGGTTTGGTGGCCAAAAAGATATTGTATGGCATGAAACACCGGGCTTGCATGCGGTTTTACGGCAATCCGGTCTTGTGGCTTGAGGACGGAAAAATAAAGCGCTGTCATGATGGTAACCAGCGAGGCACTGGAGGCCTGATGACCGCCGACTTTAAGGCCGTCGACATTTATGCGCTCATTATTGGCATTGTGAATGATCTGTGCCGAGAGCCAGAGAATTTTGCGCTCCATATCCTTTAGCAGGGCAAGCTTATCTTTGGCCGGGGATTGTTTGATAACTGATTGTGCGCACATGGCAGGTTACTTTCATGAGTTTTTCTGAAGATATACCAATTTCACTGGTATTTTCTGCCAAAGTTGCTATAAAATCAGGATAATTTAACATTATAAGCTAATTTATCCTGGAAAAATAACTTATTATGCCAAAATTTGAGCTGGATGCCATAGACCGCCGGTTGCTCAAGGCGTTGCAGTCCAATGCCCGTATGCCCAACGCCGAATTGGCAAAGCTGGTGGGCCTGTCGCCGTCACCGTGCCTGCGGCGGTTAAAAATATTGGAAAAAAAGGGCATTATTGATCGCTATGTTGCGCTGCTGGACCAGGAGCAGGTCGGTCTGCCGGTCAGTGTTTTCATTTCCATCCGGCTCGAGCGCCAGCATGAGGATTCCCTGGAAAAATTTGAAGCTGAAATTAAAAGCTATGATGAAGTGCTTGAATGCTATTTAATGACCGGACAACGTGATTATCTATTACGGGTGGTGGCGCAGGATTTGCGTTCGTATGAGAGGTTTTTAAAAGACAGGCTGACGCGTATCGACGGTGTGGCGAGCATCGAATCAAGTTTTGCGTTAAGTCAGGTAAAATATACCAACTCCCTGCCGCTGTCAGTCTAGCAGCGATATTCTGAAAATTGAAAGTTGAACCTTATGGTGCCGCACCCCTCATTTTTAATGATTGTATTTATTGGTCTTGTTGTTGCCGGTTGTGCCCAGCAACAGCGTGGACAGCCGCTGGCGCTGGATATTGAACAGTATGTGGCGACACGGGCAAGTGTTTCGTGTGGTGATGTAGAAGCTCATTATCGGGTAGCTCAGGGAGTGCGCACGGCGTTGGATATTCCAAAATATCGCCGAAAACTCCTGCGCGAACTACCGGGCTGGTCGGCACCGACAATGGATTTGGGCGAGGCGCGCTCGATGAGCGAGAATTCAGCAAAATTGTTGCGGGAAGAATTAAACAACCGCTGCCCCAAGAACCGTATCACCGGCCGCGAAGACATTGTCTATATCCCCGCATAGAGCACCCAGATTTCTGTTCAGCTTACGTTCATGTTGGCAGCGTTAAGATTTATTCATGGCTCAGGTGAGCTACGTTTTAATCAGCCAAAAGGGTCCAGAACCTGTCCGATGTAAGGGGCTGGGCCAACGAGGAGATGAATGATGAAAAATAGATTTATTAAGAGTTTGGCTGTTGTGATGGTGCTCGGGTTTGCCGCCATTGTCTCGACACAAAATGCGTATGCCGGCAAAGGCACACGTAACTTTGTTTATGGAGCTATTGCCGGTGTTGCCGGTCTGGCTGCGTTGAATTCACTGTCACGCGGTGGTTATTATAACCGCGGTTATTACAACCAGGGTTATTACAACTCCGGCTATTATAATACCGGGTATCGTTACCGCCGCAATTACTATTCTGACGATTATTATTATCGTCAGCCATATTACCGCTCAAATTATCGCACGTACTACCGGTCCAGACACCAGGCGCGGCGTCAAGGTTACAATCGTCGTCCAGTTGCGTGGTCACGGGCATGGTATCGCTATTGTGCCAACAAATACCGTTCATTCAGGCGCTCTGATGGCACATTCCAACCTTACAATGGCGGGCGTCGCGTCTGCCGCTGAGAGTATTGAGAATTCTTGAATTATCCCGGATGAGCCAGTGCTTGCCCGGGATTTTTTTTGGATAATGCCTTATCTTTTCAAACACGACGCCAGTGCGCTGGCGAGGGCGCGCAAAAGCGTGGCGTAAGCGGCAGGGCCCGCTGGAATGTCCGCCCCCAATGGATCAAGCACTGATACTTGGGTTGGTGTGTTGTTGGTCAGGGATTTAACGATTGCCGGATTGAACTGGGGTTCGGTGAAAATACAGCGAATGTTTCCTGCCGCGATTTTTTCCCGAATCTGTCTGATTTTTCTGGCACCGGGTGTGCGCTCGGGATTGAGAATGATGGCCCCAATAGCATTGAGGTCAAAGCGCTTTTCGAAATATTGAAAAGCATCGTGAAAAACGATAAATGGTACTGTTTTTACCCCAGCCAATGTTGCCTCAAGCTCTGTTGTCAAGCGGTTGAGCCGGGTAATCAAAGCAGCTCCATTTGTGGTATATAGCTTTGCATTGTCTGGATCTGCGATGCCTAGTTTTTTGACAATTTCACCAACCAATGTTTTGGCATTGTCAGGATTTAACCAGAAATGGGGATCAATGTTTTTGGGTTTAAGGCGATTGGCATTGTGAGAAATTTCTCCCCCCTCATCGAGCCCGGATGACAGTAATTTCAAGCCGGGTGTTTTTGAAAATTCAACTATCAGAGCCGAAGTTGCCAGGGTTTTGAGCGGCCGGGTTAAAAATATCTCCATGTTTGGCCCAACCCAGAAGACAACATTCGCTTTGGACAAGGTGCGGGCATCGGACGGCCTTAAGTTGAAGTTGTGAGGTGAACTTGCGCCCTTGAGCAGGAGTTCAGGCACCCCCGCACCCGCCATAACCGATGCCACCAAAGAATGTATCGGCTTTATGGACGCAACAACGCGAAGCTCTGCTGCTGAAGCATGTGGAATTAAAAAGCCCACTGCCGCAATCAAAATCGCGAGCAATACCGGTAGTGGTTGGCGTCCTGGCATCTGGTTTTGATCATTTCTATTAAAAATTGACAGGTTATAAGACAACAATATTATTGTTCAACCATTACATCTCCTCACTTGTTTCATATGGCGTTGTGTTCAAAAACCATGTGAAACAGCATAATCTGAAACCGCTGGAGAACTGTTGTTTTTTGTCGATAATTTACCTACCAAGGTTGCTCACTATAGATTCGCACTTTATAGTCGTGTGGTATTTTAAGAGTAATAGTCTGTTAGGCCTGATATAATCTGGACCTTAAATGGTGCGGGTTGATGTGCCCTGTTTCGATTTGAAGCGGTAACTAATGGACTTTTAGGCATATTATGGATATACGAAAGCTTCAGAGCTGAAGTAAGCTGGAGAGTTAAGTCGCTTGTTGCGTTACAAAACAATAATAGCAGGGATTTCCGTTCTATTGCTTGCAGGAGCCGTTGGGCTTCAGCTCGGGCAAATGCTCGGCGCGTTTTCCGTATCCGGCTCTGGGCCTGTGCAGATTGCAGGCAACTCTGAAGCCACACCGCAAGCCACGTCCATATTTCTCGGTGTTGCCAGCAACGGCAACTCACCCGTTAAGGAAACGGCCCGACTGAAACCGGGTATTTCGCCGTTGCCCGCCAAGAAAGACCGGATGAAAATCGCCTCGCTGGGAGCGGGGATTGGGGACGGCTTTTTCAATTCGAAATTTGGAACAGATACGAATTCAACTTCTCAGGCCTCACCTGACCGCTCTGTGGTTGCTGATGACAGCATGGTTTTTGAAAAGCAGGCACCCGCTCGTATGGAGCAATCGCTGGTGACAGCTTTGCTCAGTCAGGGGCGCAAGCGTAAACAAAAACGTCGGGCAACCGCTTTTAACCGAAATGAGAAAATGTGTCTGGCGCGGGCTATTTATTTCGAAGCCAGAAGTGAATCACGTACGGGTCAAATTGCTGTTGCCAATGTTATTATGAACCGAAAGGTTAACCGGTATTACCCCAACACGGTTTGCCGTGTTGTAAATCAGGGTGCCAAACGACGTACCGGATGCCAGTTCTCTTTTAGATGCGACGGTCAGTCCGATATACCTCGGAATAAGAAATCCTGGCGCGCTTCTATCGAAATTGCCAATCTGGTGATGGAGGGGAAATTACGCGACGCCCGGTTGCGCGGTGTCACTCACTATCATGCAGATTACGTCTATCCCAAATGGGCAAAACAATTTCGCCGGGTAGCAAAAATTGGCAAACACATCTTCTATGTTGCGCCGAAAATCGCCTCTTACCGCAGCTGGTAAGGCTTCAAAAACGCTCTAGACAAAATCCAGACCAAGATCAAGCGTGGCCGCGCTATGGGTGATGGCACCGACAGAGATCATGTCCACACCACTTGCGGCAATAGATCTGACGCTGTTCAGGTTTACGCCGCCTGAAGCTTCGCTCAACGCGCGACCGGCGATCATTTTGACAGCCTGGCGTAAAATATCCGGTGCCATATTATCGAGCATCACCACATCAACGCCCTCGTCCAGAACTTCCTCAAGCTGGTCCAGCCGATCCACTTCAATTTCAATCCTGACCATATGGCCGATGGCGGCTTTGGCGGCAACAAGAGCTGGCTTTATGCCACCGGCAGCAGCGATGTGGTTGTCTTTGATCAAAACGGCATCATCAAGGCCAAAACGATGGTTCATGCCACCGCCTGCGCGCACGGCGAATTTTTCCAGTGCCCGCAGGCCGGGAGTGGTTTTTCGTGTGCAACAGATTTGCGCATTGGTGCCGTCGATGGCTTCGACAAAGCGATGGGTTAAAGTAGCGATGCCGCTGAGGTGGCCAAGGAAATTAAGAGCCGTGCGTTCAGCTATCAATATACCCGCAGTGGAGCCGGAAACCTCAGCGATTACATCTCCCGGAGCAACAGGTTCACCATCTCCAACATGAATGTCGAAACAAATATCCCTATTTGCAGTGGTGAAGGCCAGTTGGGCAACTTCCATCCCGGCAATGACGCCGGGCTGGCGCGACACTATCTTGGTTTTTGTGGTGGCATCGGCAGAAATGATGCTGGCAGTTGTGATGTCTCCGGCGCGACCAAGGTCTTCTGCAAACGCCAGATCGACACAGCGTTTGATGATATGGTGAGGAACAGGGTTAAGGGGTTTTGAGGTAGACATGAGACAGCTCGTTGATTTGTTTGAGGGTAAAAAAACTGCGATGGGCCAATTGTGTTTCGGGCTCGGGAAAATCACTGCGAAAATGAGCGCCACGACTTTCGCAACGTTCCAGGGCTGCGACAATAATTATTCTGGCGGCCACCAGAATGTTCCAGACCTGTGATGTTTCTTTCACCTGTTGCTGGTGTGCTTCGACTTCGCTTAAAATGCTTTTCAATCCAGACTGGTTACGGATAACGCCAGTGAATTTGCTCATGAGGGTTCGTATGTGCTGGATGATTTCATAATCCTCCTCGCCCCGGCGAAAGGGTTTTGAGGGCAGGATTTTGCGGGCAGCAGGCTGAATGCGATGGGGCGCGGTTATGGCAATGTCGCCAGCAATTCTCGCGGCGAAAACACACGCTTCGAGCAGGGAATTGCTGGCCAGCCGATTGGCACCATGAGCCCCGCTGGAAGCAACTTCACCGCAGACCCACAAGCCGTTCAGCGTTGTGCGCCCGAAGGCAT
>CAZJUF010000100.1:0-9372 GCA_964549055.1 uncultured Hyphomicrobiales bacterium
CTGGCTTCAGGACTTCACATACTTACAGATGCTTGGAAACGGCTAGTCCGGGCTAAACCTGATCAATCATCCATCTTGAGCGCAGCAATAAACGCTTCTTGCGGGATTTCCACTTTGCCGAACTGGCGCATGCGCTTTTTACCGGCTTTTTGCTTGTCGAGCAGTTTGCGCTTGCGGGTAATATCACCGCCATAACATTTGGCTGTCACATCCTTGCGCATGGCGGCAATGGTTTCGCGGGCAATGACCTTGCCGCCCAGAGCTGCCTGGATCGGGATTTTAAACAGATGGCGCGGGATCAGGTCTTTGAGTTTTTCACACATAACCCGGCCACGACGCTCGGCTTGGGCACTGTGAACCAGCATTGACAAGGCATCCACAGGCTCACCATTGACCAGTATTTGCATCTTGACCAATGTGCCAAGCCGATATCCGGTGATCTGATAATCAAAGCTGGCATAGCCCTTGGACACAGATTTCAAGCGATCATAAAAATCAAATACCACTTCATTGAGTGGCAAATCATAGGTGACCATGGCGCGAGTGCCAGCGTATGACATATCTACCTGGACGCCACGACGATCCTGACACAATTTGAGAATTGAACCGAGATATTCATCCGGTGTCAGAATTGTTGCCTTGATCCACGGCTCTTCAATTGAGGCAATCTTCATGGGATCGGGCATATCAACGGGATTATGCAATTCCATTTTGTCGCCGCTATTGAGATTAAGGTGATAGACAACGGAAGGCGCGGTAGCGATGAGGTCGAGATTAAACTCGCGCTCAAGGCGTTCCTGAATGATTTCGAGATGAAGCAGGCCCAAAAACCCACATCTAAACCCAAACCCCAAAGCAGCCGAGGTTTCCATCTCATAGGAAAAACTGGCATCATTGAGCCGCAGCTTGCCAACGGCAGCGCGTAAATCTTCAAAGTCAGCCGCATCGACCGGAAACAATCCACAAAACACCACCGGCTGGGCTGGCTTAAAACCTTCCAGTGGTTCATCGGTGGGGTTGCGATCGTCGGTTATGGTATCACCGACGCGCGTATCGGCAACTTCCTTGATGGAAGCGGTAAAAAAGCCGATTTCACCGGGACCAAGGTCCGGTACCATTTTTTGTTTGGGTTGAAACACGCCAACGCGCTCTGCCTGATAGGCTGCCCCGCTTGATACCATGCGGATACGCTGGCCTTTTTTTAAAACACCATCAATAATGCGCACCAGCACAATGACGCCGAGATAGGCATCATACCAGCTGTCCACCAGCAGCGCTTTCAAGGTCTTGTCGCGATCTCCCTCAGGCGCGGGCAGGCGCGTCACAATAGCTTCCAGCACCTCATCAATACCAATGCCGGTTTTCGCTGAAATTTCCACAGCCTCACTGGCATCAAGCCCGATAACATCCTCAATCTGGGTTTTCACCCGCTCGGCATCAGCCGCTGGCAGGTCGACTTTATTGAGCACCGGGACAATTTCATGGTTATTTTCAATCGCCTGATAAACGTTGGCAAGCGTTTGCGCTTCAACGCCTTGTGAGGCATCAACCACCAGCAACGAGCCTTCGCACGCGGCCAGTGAGCGGTTGACCTCATAGGCAAAATCCACATGGCCGGGCGTGTCGATCAGATTGAGAATATAGACCTCACCGTCATTGGCCTTATACTCCAGGCGCACGGTCTGGGCCTTGATGGTAATACCGCGCTCGCGCTCGATATCCATACTATCGAGAACCTGCTCGGTCATCTCGCGTTTGGTCAGACCACCACACGATTGAATAAGCCGGTCGGCCAGGGTCGATTTACCGTGGTCAATATGGGCGATAATGGAGAAGTTGCGAATTTTTTCTAGTGCCATGATGCGGCTTGTAACACCGCCTTGATGCAGCGCCAAGCGCAATCGTCAAATAGTGCCTGAGGAAGGAAAATACCGCTAATTTTTGGGCTTTTTATCCGTTATTTCCGAAGGTGCATGCTCTTCGTGGCCGTCTTCATTGCCCCAGCGCAGCAACTTGTAATCAAATCCGTGTTCAACCGTCGGTTTAACAATGTTGAAAAACGGCGAAACGTCAAAATCGCGCGGTGTAAACAGGGAATGATGGCGGATATGCAGCATTTCGCTTTGGGAATAATAGCTGCGCACGCGCGGATCATCACCGCCATCCATTAACAGGGGCAGGATCGGATATCTTACTTTCTGAAACGCCTGGGCAATCAGGGTCGAGCAGATTTCACGGGTGGGATCACCTGAGCCCAGGGCAATCATGCGCCGCCGCCAGCGGATGGGAACCGGGGGTATCGGCAAAAGATAGCGCGCCAGATCAATAATGTTTCTGGTATCGTACTTGTTGCCGATCCGCTCAATGCTGAAGTCCAGTATGGTTTTAAGGTCATCTTTGCCAACGCCCACTGGGCGGCAAATTCTGGTATTGTAGGTGGCGTATTTGGACAAGGGCGAGGCCACAACGCCTTCGCCCAGATTGGCCTCAATCAGCATCTGGGCTTCGCCGGATTTTTCCTCAACCAGACCAATATCACCCACATAGATTGCCGCATGGGACCACGTTGACTGGGTCAGAAATTTGATCGCCGCGCTGACTTTTTGATTGCCCTCCACCAGCAATACATCGCCCGGCTGCAAAGTACGCAACAAAGTGGCGGGATCTGAAGGTGTGAACGGCTCATAGCCGCTGGTCTGCCGTTTCAGCCGGCTGGCGATAAACCCGCTAATCTTATCCAACAAAGCTTCCAGCAAGAGATCACCCGGAAAATTCCGCCTGTTACCACAATTGGAACAGCGCAAAGCAAGACTACCGCTTATCCGCGCAATTCTCCACCCGTTGCCGCAATCACTTTGTCGACAACAGCGCTGCAAACGGCTTCAATCTCGGCATCGTTAAGAGTTTTATCGCGCGGTTGCAACGTAACTTCAATGGCGATTGATTTGCGGCCCTCGCCAATGGCTGAACCTTCAAACACATCAAAAACCGATACAGTATCAACCAGAGCTTTGTCTGCCCCTTTGGCTGCACGAACAATATCCGCCGCCTTGACGTCACTTGCAACAACGAAGGCAAAGTCACGCCGAACCGGTTGCAGGTCAGATGCCTGAAGCGGGGGTTTTGATGTGGATTTGCGTTTTTTCGCTTTTGGCAAACGATCCATATAGATTTCGAATGCAACAGCACCGCGATCCAGCCCCATATCGTCGAGCAACCGTGGGTGCAACTCGCCAAACTCAGCCAGAATAGTCTTGGGGCCCAATCTCAGTGTGCCACTGCGGCCGGGATGATACCAGTCGGCAGCGCCGTCAAATATCTGCAGATTTGCCACCGGTGCTCCCACAGCACTGAGAGCTTCAAGCGCATCGGCCTTGGCATCGTAAGTATCAACCGGGGTGGCAGCATATCTCCAGTGCCGCCCCTGAGAACCGGGCTTTGCAGTGCCCACCCTGATGCCCGATGCCATCATATACTGATCACCAGCCTGCACGCCGTGATAGGTCTGCCCGACTTCAAACAGCGCCAGATCCAAAAATCCCCGGTCCACATTGCGCGCCGCTGCTGAAATCAACCCCGGCAACAATGACGGACGCATGGAACTCATTTCTGTCGAAATCGGATTGGCCAGTTCCAGCTCATCACTGCCACCGCCAAACATTGCTGCTTGCTCGCGCGGAATGAATGACCAGGTTACGCATTCAACCATCCCGCGCGCAGCCAATGATCTTTTTGCCGAGAACACGCGTTTTTGTCCAACCGTCAACATCGGCTGGGTGGTGCCATTGTGTTTGGGCAACGCAACGGCAGGAATATTGTCGACGCCAACGATGCGCACAATTTCCTCAACCAGATCAGCGCGCCCGTTCACATCGGGTCGCCATGTGGGAGCGGTTACTTTGAATGCGTTACCATCATCAACAACGTCAAATCCAAGGTCCGTCAGGATGGTTTTTATGTCTTCGCCACTGACGTCTATGCCAGCCAGACGTTTGATTTCATCTGCCTTGAAACTGATTTCAGTGTTGGTCAAAGGCGCTTTGCCAGCCAGCGCCATTTTGCTGGGCTCGCCACCACAAAGCCGGGTGACAAGGTCAACAGCAAGATCAATTCCCGGTTCCATATAGGCGGGATCAATACCGCGCTCAAAACGATAGCGCGCATCTGATTCAATCCCCAGCCTGCGCCCGGTAGCAGCCGTGCGGATCGGGTCAAAAAAGGCCGATTCAATGAACACATTGACGGTATCTTCGGTGCAGCCACTGGCTTCACCACCCATGATGCCGCCAAACCCGAGTACACTTGCGTCATCGGCAATAACGCAGATTTCCTCGTCAACCTTGTATTCCTTGCCGTCTAGCGCCGCCAAAGTCTCGCCCGTCTTACCCATGCGGGCATGAATGTTTCCGCTCAATTTATCCGCATCATAAACATGCAGCGGACGGCAGCGGTCGTAGGCGACATAATTGGTAATATCCACAAGCGCGTTAATAGGCCTGAGCCCGATGGCTTTTAGCTGGCGTTGCATCCATTCCGGCGATGGACCGTTTTTTACGCCGCGCACATAACACCCGGCAAAGCCCGAGCACGCTTCAGCCTTGTCAGCATCAAACTTGAGTTCAATGCCGATCGGACTATCGAATTTTCCATCAAGCGTTGCAGTCGTATCCGGTTTGAGCGTACCCAATCCACCAGCAGCAATGTCACGCGCAATACCGCGCACGCCGAGGCAATCGGGACGGTTGGGGGTAATGGCGATTTCAATCATCGGATCATCAAGACCAACAATCTCAGCAAAAGGTGTGCCGACAACTGAATCCTGCGGCACTTCGATAATACCGTCATGTTCATCAGACATGCCCATTTCGCGCTCAGACACCAGCATACCGTTGGATTCAACACCGCGTATTTTAGTCGGTTTAAGCAGCAATCCCGTGCCCGGAACCACTGTGCCTGAAGGAGCAAAAACCCCCTTCATACCGGTACGCGCATTGGGAGCGCCACAGACCACCTGAATTTTTTCGTGTCCGGTATCAACAATACAGACACGCAGACGATCGGCATCGGGATGCTGTTCAGCCGAAACCACATGAGCTACTTTAAACGCGCTCAATTCTTTGGCAGCATCAACTACGTCTTCAACTTCAAGCCCGATCATCGTCAGCTTGTCGACGATCTGATCGAGGCTGGCATCAGTCTCAAGATGGTTTTTAAGCCATGATAATGTGAATTTCATCGGCTCAACCCTCCATGCAGGGTTGGAATGTCCAGTGGCACAAAACCATAGTGGCGCAACCACCTGAGGTCGGCTTCAAAAAATGCCCGCAAATCAGGAATGCCGTATTTCAGCATCGCCAAGCGATCGATACCCATGCCAAAGGCAAAACCCTGATAGATGTCGGGGTCGATATCCACATTGCGCAAGACGGATGGATGAACCATGCCGCAGCCGAGAATTTCGAGCCAGTCATCCCCTTCGCCAATGCGAATTTCATTACCCAGACGTGCGCACCCGATATCCATTTCAAACGAGGGTTCGGTGAACGGGAAATGACTGGGGCGAAAGCGCATTTTGACGCTGTCGACTTCAAAGAAGGTTTTGCAGAATTCTTCCAATACCCATTTGAGGTGACCAATATGGGTTTCTTTATCAATCACCAGACCTTCAATCTGGTGAAACATCGGCGTGTGGGTCTGGTCACTGTCGCAACGATAGGTCCGACCCGGGGCAACAATGCGGTGGGGTGGCAAACCTGACATCATGGTGCGGATCTGTACCGGACTGGTATGCGTGCGTAACACCAGACGCGAGCCATCTTCGCGCTCGTTAAAATAAAACGTATCATGCATCTGCCGGGCGGGATGTTCAGCCGGGATGTTCAGTGCGGTAAAATTGTGAAAATCATCTTCAATATCCGGGCCTTCGGCAATGCTGAGGCCCATGTCACCAAAAATCGCGGCAATTTCATCCATCACCTGAGACACCGGATGAATGCGGCCCATTTCCTGTGCACTTGGCGGCAGCGGCAATGTTACATCAAGCTTTTCAGTTTGCAGTCGCGCATCAAGTGCGGCTGCATAGAGTGCCTTTTGACGCTCGGTAATGGCGGACTGGATATCGTTCTTGAGACCGTTAAGTGCCGGTCCCATGATTTTGCGCTGCTCCGGGTCCATCGAACCCAGAGATTTCATCAACTGTGAAATGCGGCCCTTTTTGCCAAGCGCAGACACGCGCACAGCTTCAAGCGTTGCTTCATCGCCAGCCGCTTTTATTTCTTCATGTAAATCACGGGCGAGTTGTTCGTGATCACTCATCGAACTAACCGAGTGCGGCTTGAGCTTTTTCAACCAGTGCTTTGAAAGCATCGGGCTCACGCACAGCCAAATCAGCTAAAACCTTACGATCGATTTCAATGCCGGCGAGGCTGAGCCCGTTGATAAAGCGACCATACGTCACGCCATGTTCGCGCGAAGCTGCATTGATGCGCTGAATCCACAAGGCGCGAAAACTGCGTTTTCTCGCTTTGCGGTCGCGATAAGCATATTGACCGGCTTTTTCGACCGCCTGATTAGCAGTACGAAAGGTATTCTTGCGCCGGCCATAATAACCTTTGGCGGCTTTGATAATTTTGCGGTGGCGGGCGTGAGTAGTGACGCCTCTTTTGACACGTGCCATGAGATTTCTCCATAAATTGAATTGGCAAATGCCAAAACAACAAGATTAGCGATTAGCCGTACGGCATAAACTTTTTGATGATTTTGGCATCTGATGGTGCCAACACAGTGGTCCCGCGCTGATTGCGGATTTGTTTATTGGTGCGCTTGATCATGCCATGTTGCTTATTGGCCTGGTTCGCTCGCACTTTGCCGCTGGCGGTGAGGCTGAATCGCTTCTTCACGCCGCTTTTCGTCTTCATTTTGGGCATTTTGCTTCTTTCTTAAATATAACAGCACCTGAAAACAGGAAGCATTTTGAACCGACACGGCATGCCCTTCACGCCGGACGGTTCCTGGAAACGCGGGTTATAGCTATGAATTCAGAGAATTGCAAGCCTGAGTATTGCCGCTATTTCGGCGCCAGGATCATAATCATCTGTCGGCCTTCCAGTTTGGCTTCGGATTCGACCTTGGCATACTCGACAATATCTTCCTTAACCCGGTTCAAAAGCTGAAAACCAAGCTCCTTGTGCGCCATTTCGCGACCGCGAAAACGCAACGATACCTTGACCTTGTCACCGCCATCAAAGAAGCGTCTCATATTGCGCATTTTGACATCATAATCATGCGTATCAATATTGGGGCGCATCTTGATTTCTTTGACATCAACGGTTTTCTGCTTCTTTCGAGCTTCGTTGGCTTTTTTCTGCGATTGATATTTGAATTTGCCATAATCCAGCAATTTGCATACAGGCGGTTTTTCATTTGGCGACACTTCCACCAAATCAAGTCCGGCCTCATCAGCCATGTCCATTGCTTGCTCTATCGGGGTGGGGCCATGATTTAACCCGGTGTCATCAATTACAACTACCTGGGGTTCATCAATTAATTCATTGACGCGCGGTCCTCTGCGGGATGGCGCTCCTTGAAACGGTCTACGTGCTATCTTGTCCTCTCCTTATATTCCACCCGCTCGACCACGGGTAATTCATCAGTTTGCATACTAAAGCTCACGCTCAAGTCGCGCTGCACTCTAGCCGGTATATCCACAGGATCAAAGATAAATAAAACCATGTCAAGAAAAGAGCAGAATTCATCCCGGTTTTTGTTGGAATTGGCTTAACCCGGCGTAAAGTTCAAGGGTTGCGGAAGTCATTTTTTCGACCGAATAGTTTTGCCCGATGAACTCAATAGCTCTTTTGCTGATGCCTGCAGTTTCCTCATCTGACATTTGTAACGCCTGCACGATCGCTTGTGCCAGAGCATCGGGGTCATCGGGTGTAACGCGCCATCCGGTGATCTCACTTCCATCCACATCAGGTTGGGCTAGAACGGTCTCTCCCACAGCACCTATATCGGTGACAATGACCGGCTTTCCCATCGCCTGGGCTTCGGCGGCCACACGGCCAAAGGCTTCGGGCACAGTTGACGGCATGAGCACGATATCGACGGCCTGATAGGCTGATGCCATATCACGACAATGGCCGGGATATCTGATTAACCCCTCGGGCAGCCCATGGCGGGAGCTTAACTGTTTAAGCCGCTCAACCACATGCTCGCGACCTTTGGTGTCTCCGGCAAAGATACAGACAAACGGCGGCAGGTCAGACAGGTTTAGTTTCGCCAGTGCCGCAATCAACAACCCATGGCCTTTGCGCCGGGCCAGCCGGGCCGGCAGCATCAGGGTTTTTACAGCCCCTTCAAGTTGCCAGTCTTTGGTGATCTTTTCACGCCGGGACGCTGTGACGTATCGGTCTGAAAACACCTTCAGATCAACGCCGCGATGAACGACCGCGATGCGCTTAACCACATCGCCATGGCGATCCCTGATCAACGTGGCCGTATATTCGGAATTGGCGATGGTCAGCTCACCGCGCGCCATAACACTGTTGTAAACGCGTTTTAAGGGAAAATTCTCGCTGTAAATACTTTGGTAGGTGGTAACAAAGGCAATACCCGTTTTAGCTGCTGCAGACCATGCACTCCACGCCGGGGCGCGGCTGCGGGCATGAATAATATCCACCTGTTCGCGTTCAATAATCTGGCGCAAAGTCGATACATTCAGCGCCATCTGGAGCGGATTTTTAGAGGCCATCGGCTTGACAATATGTTCAGCGCCCACCGCTTCAAGATCTGGCACCATACGCCCGCCTTCGGAGACAACCAGCGCCCGGCACCCGGCCTTTACCAGAGCGTCCGCCACATCGATGGTCCCGCGCTCGGCCCCCCCGATCTCAAGTGCAGGAATAACCTGAAGAACTGTTTGCTGCTGTGATTTTGGCTTGCGCTTTGCCATCCGTCGTTCCAGATTGTTGCCGCCAGTTTCAATTTCAGGACCAGTCATAGGATGACTAACCAAAATCCGCAATTCCTCAATCTGTCTCACGGCAGAAAAATTGCCTGTCTCACCAATGAGATCGAGGAAAAAACCTCACCCGGAATTCTGTGGGCCAATGGCTTCAGATCAAATATGACCGGGATAAAGGCCAGCCGGATATCCACCTGGGCAACTGAACAAAACCGGCCTTGTGTGCGTTTTGATTATTCCGGTAACGGTGCATCATCCGGCCAGTTCGAAGACGCCACCATTGGAGATTGGGTAGAAGAATGCACCGCCGTTTTCAATCAGCTAACGCGAGGACCCCAGATTCTCGTGGGCTCCAGCATGGGCGGCTGGATTGTCTTGCTGGTGACACTGGCCCACCTCAAACAGGT
>CAZJUF010000101.1:0-9347 GCA_964549055.1 uncultured Hyphomicrobiales bacterium
CCGGCAATACACGGTAACGTATAAAACCGCGCACCGCCTTGCAGGTTAAGCCCCATTTCCAGTGCCGGGCGGGTAATAGCTGACCCGGTGGCAAGCGCAAATGGTGCGCCACCCAATTCAACGGGATCAATTCCCAGCAGCAAATGGTGCATCACTGGATTACCGACAAAAACAGCTTCAAGAATATCATTAAGATCAATGCGCGCTTCAGCGGCCACTTGTCCAGCCAGCACATTGATGGCGTCGCGCACAGCTTCGGTCATCTCCACGTCCCCGCCCGGGTTCATCATGACGTAAGACACCCGGCTCATCAGATCTTCGCCAAACCTGATTTGCGGGTTCATCAGACCGGCCGAAGCCATAAGGTCACCGGTTGACAGATTGCATAAGTGCGCTGCAATCGTGGTTGACCCCACATCCACCGCCAGACCATAGACGCGATCATGAAACCCCGGCCAGACAGAGGTAATTTCGAGCGTATTATCAGGCGGAATGCGATGATGGACGGCAACAGTTATCTTCCACTTGCCCTGGCGCAAGGCCTTTTGCAGACCCGACATAATGCGAAAATCACAGGTGAGCCCGCTCAGCTGCCATTGCTGCTCAAGCGCATCATAGACGCGTTCGAGATCGCCTGCCGGATTATGCATATCCGGTTCTTTAACCGAGAGATAATACAGCCTGGTAACCGGGTTGAGTTCTATATCGCGCAATTCAGCGCGTTTACGCACAACCTGTTTATGCACCTGACTTTCCTCAGGCACATCAATGACCAGATCACCGAGAACCGTGGCAGAACACCCCAACCGGCAATTTTTTCTCAATCCGCGTTTTTCATCATAACGCAGCTCTGTTGCACTCAAACCAGAGAGGTTTTCAACTCCGCTGGAAATCTTGTGTTTGGCAAACTCACCCACCGTATGCTTGATCTGGCAACGCCCGCAAATACCGCGACCGCCACACACGGAATCAAGATCAACACCCAGATTACGCGCAGCTGTCAAAATTGGGGTGCCAATAGCAAAGTGGCCACGCTTGCCCGAAGGGGTAAAAACCACCAGGGCTTCTTTGGAATTGCCGGAGTTGTTCATGGGTTATCTTGCCCGGCGGCGGCGGCGGCCTTCGCGACCACCACCCTCGGCCCCGGCGTCCACCGCAGCGGGTTCGCGGAATTTCTTAATCCATCTCGAACAATTGGCATCGACGCCATTAAGCACGTTAGCCGCCATAGCCCCCGACATGTCTTCGGCATGCAGCGGGTTCATAATGGCTGATGTAAGACCGGCAGCTGCCGCCATCGACAGAAAATGCGCATTCAGCGCCCGCCGGTTGGGCACACCAAAACTGATATTGGACAGACCACAGGTGGAATTAACTTTTAATTCGGTACGCAACCGGTTGAGCAGCGCAAACACCTGCCGCCCGGCCGTTCCCATGGCACCAATCGGCATCACCAGAGGGTCAACCACCACATCGCACGGTTTGATACCGTGATCATGAGCGCGCTCGACGATCTTCCTCGCCACCTCAAAGCGCACGTCCGGGTCTTCGGAAATGCCGGTTTCATCATTGGAAATGGCAACAACGGCACAATCATACTTTTTGATTAAAGGTAAAACGCGCTCAAGTGATTCATCTTCACCTGTTACCGAATTGACCAAAGGCCGGCCCTTGTAAACGGCGAGACCGGCTTCCAGCGCCTCGATGATGGAACTGTCAATCGACAGCGGCACATCCACCAGGCTTTGCACCAGTTGAATGGTCTCGGCCAGAATGCGCGGCTCGTCAGCAAGCGGAATACCGGCATTAATATCCAGCATGGCAGCACCAGCTGCAACTTGTGCTATCGCATCGGCTTCGACAGTGGCGTAATTGCCCTCTTTCATCTCGGCGGCAAGCTTTTTACGGCCGGTGGGATTGATGCGCTCACCGATCACGCAAAACGGCTGGTCAAAGCCGATTACAACCTCTTTGGTAGCTGAACTCAGAATGGTTCTCGTCATGGTTTATTTGCTTCCTATAACCCGCGCCACAGGCGATTGATTTCAATGTCATTTTGACATTACTCAAGGCCTGCCCCCCCGGCCGAAATCCAGCGACCTCATGGGAGATGAAAGCGACAAAAAACTTAAGCTTAAGACTCATTAGCGATGTCGGTGTTGAAAAGCAATAGGGCGCAAAGTGGCATGTGGTGACAGGTTCGGTGAGGCAATATTATTGAAAAGCACGGTAATTGGTAGGTTATTGAGATGAACATGGTCGAAGAAAACAGCGAAAAACCACAAGGTGGCAGGCGCGGGCGCGGCGGCGGTGCCGCTGCACGGCGCGAGAAGCGTCAGACACCTGAGATAAACCACCTCACCTATATCACCCGGACTGTACCGGAATATGAGATTTTGGGTGAGGAAGGACTAAACCTGATTGAAGCCAATGCCGATAAGGTTCTGGAACAAATCGGCATCGAATTCAGAGATGACGAAGAAGCGCTTGCCATGTGGAAAGACGCTGGTGCTGACGTCAAGGGCGAACGGGTTCATTTTCCCAAAGGCCTGTGCCGCAGCCTGATTGCCACCGTACCTGAAATTTACACACAACATGCCCGCAATGCCGACAGGTCGGTGAAAATCGGCGGAAAGCATACGGTTTTTGCCCCCGTCTATGGCCCACCCTTCATTCGCAATATGGATGAAGGCAGGCGCTATGCCACCATTGAAGATTTCCGCAACTTTGTGAAACTGGCCTATTCGGCCCCTGCCCTGCATCATTCCGGTGGTACGGTGTGCGAACCGGTCGACATTCCGGTCAACAAGCGTCATTTTGATATGATCTATTCCCATATCAAATATTCCGACAAACCATTCATGGGCTCAGTCACCCACCCGTCACGGGCGCAAGACACGCTCGACATGGCCAAAATCCTGTTTGGCGATGAATTTGTTGAACAAAACTGCGTCCTCACCTCGCTGATCAATGCCAACTCTCCCATGGTGTTTGATGAAACCATGCTCGGTGCACTCAAAGTCTACGCCAGAGCTGGTCAGGCAACTATTATCTCGCCGTTTATTCTGGCCGGAGCGATGTCACCGGTTACTACCGCTGGAACCCTCACCCAGATCCTCGCCGAAGCTATGGCCGGATTAGCGTTTACGCAATTGTGCAGACCCGGTGCACCGGCGGTATTCGGCACTTTTGCCAGCTCCATTTCCATGCAATCAGGTGCTCCCACCTTTGGTACACCCGAACCGGCACTGGTGCTCTATGGTGCAGCCCAGCTGGCGCGGCGTCTCAAAGTGCCGTTCAGATCCGGTGGCTCTTTGTGTGGCTCAAAATTGCCCGATGCGCAAGCAGCCTACGAAAGCGCACAAACGCTGACACCAACATTGCTCGCCGGGGTAAACTTCTGCCTCCATGGTGCTGGCTGGCTCGAAGGCGGGCTGGTGTCATCTTATGAAAAATTCGTCATGGACATTGACCAGCTGGCAATGATGCAGCGTTTTGCCCAAGGGGTTGATTTGTCTGAAAACGGCCAGGCACTTGATGCCATAGAGGAAGTTGGCCCCGGCAGTCATTTCCTCGGCTGCGCCCACACCCAAGCCAATTTTGAGACCGCCTTTTACCGCTCCACCATTGCTGATAATAATTCCTTTGAGCAATGGGAAGCAGAAGGTGCGCAAGATGCAGCTTCCCGAGCCAATGGTGTTTACAAGCGGATGTTGAACGAATATCAGGCTCCTGCCCTTGATGTGGCAATTGATGAAGCGCTGCTTGATTTCATCAAACAGAGAAAAGATTCGATGCCGGATGCCTTTACCTGATGGATTTTGACGACATACTCAAACACGTGGAAGACGCCGGGTATTTATATCTCGGCGGCTTCCACCCCGAGGCTCGACAAACCCTGGTGCTCATCGGCAATGCCGGGCCGCAGATGTGGCAGAATTTCTCAAGCTCCTGTGACACAGATTTAACCACTTTGGATCAATGGACAAAAACCACCATCAAAAACCTTGCCGATACCATTGATGCCAAGGCACTTTTTCCATTCGACACCCCACCACACCCGTTTTTAACCTGGGCGCAAAAATCCGGCGAAACCTTCACTTCCCCGATCGGCCTGTCCATTCATCCAACCTATGGTCTGTGGCATGGCTATCGTGCCGCTCTGGTATTTGAACACAGCCTCGACTTGCCACCGGTTTCAACGACAAAATCACCCTGTGATGATTGCGTGGAAAAACCCTGCATGACACAATGCCCGGTAAACGCGTTTTCACCGCAAGGCTACAATGTGCCTGACTGCATCGAACATATAAAAACCCGCAATGGCGCAGATTGCCTTGAATTAGGCTGTCGCGCCCGCCGCGCATGTCCCATTGGTCGCGACTTTCACTATTCGCCGCCACAAGCCAGATTTCACATGTCGGCTTTTGTTAAAGCGCAAGGATAGACAAGAAGAAAGGAACATTGAAATGCAACAGAAAAACACCAAAACCGGATCATGTCTTTGCGCAGAGGTGGCTTACGAAATCACCGGTCCCATGCGGCCAATCACCGCCTGCCATTGTATCCAGTGCCGCAAGACAACCGGTCACTTTTTGGCGGCAACCAATGTCGCCCACACAGATTTCAAATTGACCAGTGAAACAGGATTAAAATGGTACCGCGCCAGTGATATGGCCACACGGGGATTTTGCAAAACCTGCGGTGCTACGCTGTTTTGGCAACGCGATGATGCCGACAATATCTCTATTGCCGCAGGCACACTTGACGGTAAAACCGGCCTGAAAATTGCCCGGCACATCTTCTGTGAATTTGCCGGAGATTACTACGACATTGAGGAGTAAAAATATACCTTACGAAACAGCCCGCTGATTGTGCTTGCGGTTGATCAGGTCCTGGGCGATTTCAACGGTAACGGCAGCGTCGCGGCAATAGGCATCAGCACCAACAGCATCGGCGAATTCCTCGTTTAACGGCGCCCCACCAACCAGCACAATGTAATCATCCCGCATGCCGCGTTCAGCCAGCGTGTCAATCACCACCTTCATGTAGGGCATGGTGGTGGTCAGCAGTGCTGACATGCCCAGAATATCGGGTTTATGTTCTTCAAGGGCTGCAATATAATCTTCTACAGGATTGTTAATGCCAAGGTCGATAACTTCAAAGCCCGCACCTTCCATCATCATGCAGACGAGGTTTTTACCGATATCATGAATATCGCCTTTGACCGTGCCAATGACCATTTTACCCACTTGCGGCGCACCTGTGGCCGCCAGCAAGGGTTTTAGAATGGCCATGCCACCTTTCATCGCCTTGGCCGACAACAACACCTCAGGCACAAACAGGATGCCATCACGAAAATCGACACCAACGATACGCATGCCTTCAACCAGCGCTTCGGTCAAAACCCTGTAAGGCATCCACTCACGCTCAAGCAGGATGTTCACACCCTCCTCAATCTCGGTATCCAAACCATCATAGAGGTCATCGTGCATCTGCTGCACGAGGTCTTCATCACTCAATTCGCGCAGATCAAGGTCGTCCTGTTCTTCAGCCATCGGAAACTCCCCGCATATAGATGCTTTGGCATTCGCCTATCTTTGTGAAAGATATGAGAAAAAGAAAGATACACTTGCAACAAATCCGACCAAATCTAATTCAGAGCCGACATTCAGATCAGTTCAGGATAGCCCGCATCAATTGCCGTTTTCTCAATTTCATCGATGCGGCGATAAGCGCTTTGCGGCAATAGATCAAAGCCATCAATGAGAAGGTGGGCTCTCAGGTCATAATGTTCTTTATCTTCAGCTGCTTTGAATAACCCCTGACGCAGGCGTTGCAGGTCGTCGCTTGAACAGGACCGTGCAGTCACATACGGCAGTGACGGTGCCGATGGCGTTTGCGCAATGACACAAAGTGTCGCCACAAGTTCTGGAAACAGGCGCTTGGCCAACCCCCAGCCGACACTGTCAATAGCGCAGATATCCGCCTTTTTTTCTGAAACAGCCGCCATCGAGTTTAAATGCGCCCCGGTTTTAACCGTCGTTGAAAAAAAACGTTTACCCTCGGCCAGTGGCGCAATAACAGCGCGCAAGGCAGAATATCCCGATTGCGAATCTTCGCCGTTAAAAGCTGCACAACGCCCGCTAAAATCGCCCAAAGACAAACCACCGTCGTCTTTCCTCACCACCACCATGCTGCAATAATCTGACCCCTCGCAGCCCTCTACGCGATAGCGCGGCACGGCAATTACCTCAAGCAAACCTCGACACTGATGGCGCAAAGGGTAGCCGCAGGTCTGGCTCATCAGCAATTGCGGGTGACGCCAGTCATCATAAGGGGTGCCAGAGCCATTAAGCCGCGCAGGCACATCGCGTAATCCTTCAGCCTCAAAGCACCGGGCCAGAACCCGCCACCACTGGTCGGTTTGCGACCGTAATTCGGGCCAGTTGTACATGGGCAGAGAGGCAAGGCGATCCATTCGAGGTCCATTTCTCAAAGTTACGTGTCGAAACAGGAATATGTTCTCTTTGAGTAAAAAACAAAGTACATTCTGCATATGAATATACTGTTTTGCGGGAAGAATTATCCGTAATGAACGAAATGTCGGAGAAAGCAAAAAAAATGAACCAGTCCCTCCCTACCTCAGCAACTTATGTGGTTATCGGTGCCGGCATTCACGGCCTGTCCACCGCCTGGCACCTGGCTAAAGACCTGATAGCCACCGGCAAGGGATCGGGAAAAGATATTGTTATTATTGACAAAAAAGGCCCCGGTGCCGGTGCCAGCGGAATTGCGTGTGGTTGCGTGCGCAATTTCTATATGACCGAGCCTCTGCATGCCATCCTGCGCCATTCAGTTGATGTGTGGGAAAGCGATCCGGTAACGCTCGGATTTCAGCAGGTCGGCTACATTTCATGCGGCGAAGCCAACCAGACATCGGATTACGAAAAAATTCATGCCAGCCAGAATGCCGTCGATTACGCTGCTGATTTGTATGTCGGCAAAGACGCCAAAAATTTCCTCAAGTCAATCTGGCCCGATTTTAAAACCGAGAACATAGATGTCGCCCTGCACGAAAAACCCTCAGGCTACGCCGGCACGACGCAATCCATGTGGGGGCTTGATGAACATTGCCGCAGGCTGGGCGTTCAGCGCTGTTATGGCACCGAAGTGACGGGCTACGACATGACCAACGGGCGCATCTCCAGCGTTTTGACTGACAAAGGCAATATTGCCGCTGATTGTGTCGTCATCTGCGCCGGTGCCTGGTTGCCAAAACACTGGGAATGGCTGGGAAAATCAGACACACTGGATGTGCGCTATCCCGATGGCCATGTGGAAAAAGCCATGGATATGTGGACCTTCTGGCGTTTGTTAGAAGGCGAAGTTTATCTTGATGAACCCTACCGCACCGCAGATGACCGTGATCCACCGATACTCCATGTCGAGTTAATGAACACAACTGTGGTCGATGAAAACGGCCGCGAATTTGACGAACATTTTTACACCTATGTGCGCTATGCGGCTGAAAGAATGGGTCGTCCCGGACTGCAAGGCGGCACCATCCCCATTAAAATCGGTCCCAAGGCAACGCTTGATCCTTACGGCCATGACAATGACGAATATCAGGCCGACGACTGGTTTGCCGATTACTACTGCGCCACATTGGCCATGTTGATGGGGCGGTTTGAGGGATTGCGCAAAAACTTCAAATCCAGACGCAATGGCGGCATCGGTGCATTTACGCCCGACAACGTACCAATTTTTGACTGGGTGGCGGATAACGCCTACATGATCGCCGATTCAAACCACGGCTTTAAAATGACCGGCGTCGGCAAACTGGTGTCAAAACACCTGATTACCGGTACACCTGTGCTCGAACTCGAGCCGTTTGCCTTTTCAAGATTTTCTCAAGGCACAACCTTCGGCGACCGCAACTCAAATTGCCCGTGGGTGTGATGTAAAGAGGGTTACGAACGATCACCCAAACCGCCCCGGACTAGAGCTAGGGATTTATTGGCGTTAAACGCTCATGTCAGATGATCCCGGCTCAAGGCCGGGACAGCGCGGTGAATGGGCTTTTCTTGTCCATCGCTACTTATTTTTGTTGATGCACTCGTCCCAGAAATCATAAAAAACCATGGCCAGGACGCTTAGGGTAATGACCCAGAATGGCAGGCCGCCCCAAAATCCGGCGGCTCCAGTCGAGATACTATAGGCCAAGCCCAGGACGAAAGTGGCCACAGTTAAAGATGCAATCAGGCCGGCCATCAGTTTTACAGTTTTTGCGTTCATACTCTTAGTCCCTTGAAACCCAGACGTTCACTCATTGTCTTGTGCATTTTCATCTAATTGTTGCAACAACCATCTGGCAGTTCTGAACAATCTGTCATCGCCTTCAGCTGAACCTATCAATTGCAGGCCCATCGGCAAACCTAAATCTCCAGTCATTACCGGTAAAGAAAGACAGGGCAGACCGGCAAACGTCCAGATTACCGAAAAAATCGGATTGCCTGTACCTGCATCAGACCCCAGAAGCGGTGCTTCACCCGGCGCACTGGATGTTAAAACCGCATCATAATCATTGAAAAATTCCTGGAAATAATTCTCCGCACCGCCAACCATTGTGAGAGCCTCATGGTATTGTGCCTCTGTGGTGGCCAGCCCTGATTCAAGTTTTGGTTTAATGGTGTCACTGATATCGTCCCAATTATCATCAATTTCTGCCTTGAGGCAGCGGGCGATTTCATATTCGTGAATAACCTTGTGACACTCGATCACTTTAACGAAGGATTTAGGCGCCGGAATGACTTCCACATGGTCTCCAAGCACCTCTCTGACTTCAGCCAACCCGGCGGCAGCGGCATCCGAAAGCAGATCGTTGAACGGCAACTCGATCCAGGCAAGGCTGGGTTCGACCGGCGGCTCTGCCTTGTATCCCTCAACCAAGTGCGGGCGCGGTCTGGCGAAACTCATGGAATCAGCCTGATCGTAGGAGCCAAGCGTATCGCCCAATAAAGCCAGATCCTCCAGCGTTCGGGCAAAGACACCAACCTGATCAAGAACTCTTGATGTTTCCAGAACCCCGCGACGAGAAATCACACCGCGCGTCGGTTTAAAGCCGAATATGCCACAATAAGACGCCGGCCTGATGGTGGAGCCACCCGTCTGGCTGCCAAGAGCAAGAGGAAGATGACCAGCAGCAACAGCCGCAGCTGACCCACTTGACGAGCCGCCTGGTGAATGTGCCGGATTATGCGGGTTGGTGGTGGTCGTGGGATGGGAGTAGGCAAATTCCGTCGTTACTGTTTTTCCCAGAATAACCGCACCGGCCTCACGCAACC
>CAZJUF010000102.1:0-5966 GCA_964549055.1 uncultured Hyphomicrobiales bacterium
CATTGAAGCACTCACTCGCAAGGAAGACAGCGGTGAATATACCATCCCCAAAATCATCTACTCCGACGCCTATTTTTCCGAGATGGTGCCGTATGCAGATTTAATCCTGCCCGATACCACCTACCTTGAGCGCTGGGATTGTATTTCGCTTCTCGACCGCCCGATTTCAGAACCCGATGCGGTTGCCGATTCAATCCGCCAGCCCGTGGTGCAGCCGGACCGAGATGTGCGCCCGTTTCAGGATGTCATGCTGGATTTAGGCGCGCGTATCGGTCTGCCCGGAATGACAGATGACGATGGCACAGCCAGATACCCCGGTGGTTATTCCGATTATATCGTCAATCATGAGCGCCAGCCCGGCATTGGTCCGCTTGGCGGCTGGCGCGGCAAAGACGGGGACCAGGTTTTGCGTGGTGCGCCCAATCCTGACCAGCTTGACAAGTATATCGAAAACGGCTGTTTCTGGTTTCATGAACTTGATGACAATCAGAAATATTTCAAACACGCCAACAAGAATTATCTCGACTGGGCCTTTGAAAAAGGCCTGAGTGATCGCAAAGACCAGATCATTTTTGAGCTTTACAGCGAGACCCTGCAACGTTTCCGTCTGGCTGCACGTGGGCAAGGCAACATCGTCGCCCCGCCACAACATCGCACCCGCATCGAAACCTATTTCGATCCGCTGCCGTTCTGGCATGTGCCATTCGAAGAAGACATGGTGGCAGGCGACGAATTTCCCCTGCATGCCTTGAGCCAGCGGCCGATGGCGATGTACCATTCATGGGGCTCACAAAATGCCTGGCTCAGGCAAATCCACACCGCCAATCGCCTCTACATGAGTGCCGAGCGCGGGCGTCAACTGGGCATTGACGACGATGACTGGGTGTGGATCAAAAGCCACCATGGCCGCGTCAAAGGCCAGGTCAGGCTGATGGACAATGTAAACATAGACACAGTGTGGACGTGGAATGCCATTGGCAAACGTTCGGGTGCGTGGAACCTCGATAAAAATGCCCCCGAAGCCAAACAGGGCTTTTTGCTCAACCACATTATCTCCGAATTGCTGCCGGAAAAACCCGGTGGTTATCGCTTTTCAAATTCCGATCCCATAACCGGTCAGGCCGCCTGGTATGACCTGCGGGTGTCAGTCACTAAAGCCGAACAACAGGAAAACCCGCGCTCCTTGCCGGAATTTGACGCAACCACACCGCCCGAAGGTGTGGCTGCTTTGAGAAAATCCACAGTGAAGGAAACACCATGACTTCGCTGCCCACCCAACCGACAAAGAAAAAGCTTGGCCTCGTCATTGATCTTGATATCTGTGTCGGTTGCCACGCTTGTGCGGTTAGTTGCAAGGAATGGAATACCCAAGGTTATTCCGCCCCGTTGAGCGATGAAAATCCCTATGGCGAAGACCCGCACGGGGCCTGGCTCAACCGCATACATACATACGAAGCCGACATTGAAGGCGAGCGCTCAACCGTGCATTTCCCGCGCTCATGCCTGCATTGCGAACAACCCGCCTGCGTTACCGTCTGCCCCACCGGTGCCTCGTACAAACGCGAAGAAGACGGTATTGTTCTGGTCAATCCCGATACCTGTATCGGTTGTAAACTGTGCTCATGGGCGTGCCCCTATGGGGCGCGTGAATATGATTATACTCATGGTGTGATGAAAAAATGCACCCTGTGCGTTGATCGGATTTACAACGAAAACCTTGAAGAAGTCGACCGTGTGCCAGCTTGTGTCAGAGCCTGTCCCACCGGTGCGCGCGCCTTTGGCGATCTTGGCGATGAAGATAGCGAAGTTTCAAAGCTGGTGGCGGATCGTAACGGTTATGGACTGTTCGAGGAATTCGGCTATAAGCCGGTCAATCAATACCTGCCACCGCGACCCCGGCGCAACAGCATCGTTGAAGGTGCACCCGCAGCCCTTGAGCCGACGCAAGCATCAAAAGCACAAACCAAATCCGAACGGCTGTTTCAGTGGGCCGATAGAGTTTTATCGCGTTAAATCGCGAAATTTAAGAGAGCAAAATGCATCCAGCTTATTCAGTAATCCTGTTTACCACAGCGTCCGGCGCGGGCTATGGGCTGATCTTCTGGCTCAGCCTGTTGGGGTTGGGTGGCTTTCTGCCGATTGAGCGCTGGTTCGGGTTTGCGTCCTTCGGTCTGGCCTTTGGCCTGATCACTGTTGGCCTGTTGTCATCAACCTTCCACCTCGGCCACCCCGAGCGCGCCTGGCGGGCATTTTCGCAATGGCGCTCGTCGTGGCTGTCGCGAGAAGGTGTTGCCGCTGTCATTGCTTATGTACCCTCGGGGCTGGCAGCAATCGGCTGGGTCTTTTACGAAGACTTTTCCGGCATCTGGAGCATCATGGCCCTGGCCGGTGCGGTCATGGCCATTGTGACTATTGCCTGCACGGCAATGATATATGCCAGTCTCACCACCATCCGCCAGTGGCATAATCCTCTTGTTGTGCCGGTCTATACAAGTCTGGGACTGGCAACAGGAGCTGTGTTATTAACCGCGCTTGGCTCTGCCTTTGGCTATCCGGTTGGGTTTCTGGAAATCATCACCATCGTGGCGCTCGCCATAGCGCTGGCAATAAAACTGGCTTATTGGCACCGAATTGAAAACGAAGACAAATCCTGGACCATCGAGCAAGCCACCGGCCTCAAAGCCTCAACCACGGTGAGCCAGCTTGACGCCCCGCACACAATGGACAATTTTGTCCTGCGCGAGATGGGCTATAAAGTCGCGCGCAAACATGGGCGCAAACTCAAATCCTACGCAATCATATTGGCATTTTTGGCACCGATGGCACTACTGGGGCTGGATATTGCTTTCAACAACCAGTTTTCCATCATTCTGAGCCTGTTGAGCGTCCTCAGCGCCACAATTGGCGTGGTGATAGAACGCTGGTTGTTCTTCGCCCAGGCCCAACATGTGGTCACCCTGTTTTACGGCGCCAAACGGGCTTAACAAAGTTTTCGTGATTTTAGGCGAAATATGTCTTTCTTAACCGCAAACACAGCGATATAAGACACAGCAATTGCTGCCGTAGCTCAGGGGTAGAGCACTCCCTTGGTAAGGGAGAGGTCGGAGGTTCAATTCCTCCCGGCAGCACCATTTCCCGAAAAAACCTGTTGGCTCGAGCGTGCACAATTTTTATCACGTTCGCGTCAATGCCGAATACATCACCTTGAACCGGCGCAAAAGACGTACATATAATAGCTCAACAACAAGTTCGAAACAGAATTGGAAAAATTCACATGAGCCGACTAGACGTGTTTATTGCCCGCATGACCGCCCAGGCGAAGTGTTTGAACTGGGGCGCTGAAGACATTCGTGATCTGCCCGGCCCGGTGTTTGAATTGGGCCTTGGCAACGGGCGCACCTATGATCACCTGCGCAAGCTTTTTCCTGACCGCGATGTGATTGTTTTTGATTTTAGCGGCAAATCTCATCCCGATTGCATTCCGCCCGAGGAAAATCTTATTCTGGGCGACGTGGTGGAAAATCTGGAAAAAGTCCAGTCGCGCTTTAAGGGTCAGGTAGCCCTGGTACATGCCGATATCGGCAACCATGATCTGGCAGCAAACGAAGCCCTTGGCCGTATAATTTCGCCCCTGCTGGTACCTATGATGCGCCCAAAAGGAATTATCGTTTCAACTGACAGGTATTATCAGGATGATTGGGAAACGCTTGAGTTACCTGAAGGTGTAGACCCGGTCGAAGGATTTTTGTACCGGGCTTGAACAGTTTTAAAATCTTTTCCAGCGCCTATCTTTTAGTATCTCGCGCGCGGCATTGTGGCCGGGAATTCCGGTGACGCCGCCGCCGGGGTGGGTGCCAGCGCCGCACATATACAAACCCTTTAGCGGGCTGCGGTAATCGCCAAACCCCAGCATCGGGCGCGCCGAGAACAGCTGGTTTAATCTCAGGCTGCCGTGGAAAATATCACCGCCCACCAGCGCCAGTTTGCGTTCGAGATCAAGCGGCGACAGGATCATACGGCCTTTGATGCTGGCCTTGAAGTTTGGCGCATATTCGTTGACCGTGTCGACAATCAGATCAGCCACTTCCTCGCGCACGTCATCCCAGTTTTTATTGTCTGGCAGGTCTTTGTTGAAATGCTGGCAAAACAGCGAGGCCACATGTTGGCCCGGTGGTGCTAACGTGTCGTCGACGGTGGAAGGAATATAGATTTCCACAAATGGCTTCTTCGACCAGCCATGTTGCCGGGCGTCAAAGAAAGCTTTTTCCAGATACTGCAAAGACGGTGCAATGATGATGCCCGATTGATGATGTTCCTGGCAGTTGGTTCCCGGCAGGCAGGTGAAATCCGGCAACTCAGACAAGGCTACATTCATGCGGAAGGTGGCCGAATGGCTGGCGTATCGCCCGATGCGCTCAAGGAAGTCTGGTTGCAGATTTTCCGGTGCGACAAGTTTTTGAAACAAGAGTTGCGGATGAATATTGGACGAAATAATACGCGCTGAAATTTCTTCGCCATTGGCAAGTTTTACGCCGGTGACGCGCCCGCCTTTGACGCTCACATCGGCCACCGGAGAATTGGTGGAAATTTCCACCCCAAGTGCTTCGGCCTCAGTTGCCATCGCTTGTGTAATCGCCCCCATGCCGCCAATAGCATGGCCCCAGGCACCGCGTTTGCCGTTGACTTCACCCACCACATGATGCAGCAGCACGTAGGCGGTTTCAGGCGTGTAGGGGCTGGCGAAAGTGCCGACAATGGCATCAAAACCAAAGGCTGCTTTTACCGGCTCGGAGTGAAACCAGCGTTCCACCATCTCACCGACACTCAACGTGAACAATTCCAGCAGATCGCGCTGTTGATCGAGCGACAGATTGCGAAACCTGTTGCCGACTTTTAGCGCGCGGACAATATCGCTGATGCCACCGCCGACATTTGGCGGGGTTACCAACAACAAATCCCGCAGCAAATCCCCGGCCTTGTCGAGCATCTTCTCGTAAGCGGGCAGAGCATCGGCATCAGCTTGTGAAAACTTTGCAAACTGCGCTTGCATTGCCGCCATGCCGCCACCGAGTTTCAGGTATTCAGTATCGGACAGCGGCAGAAAATTGGAAATCGGGCGTTCAACAATGCGCAAGCCATGGTCAGCCAGATGCAGATCGCTGATCACTTTGGGATGCAGCAGCGACACTGTGTAGCTGGCAATGGAATTACGAAAGCCGGGATGAAATTCTTCCGTTACAGCAGCACCGCCAACGATATCGCGGGCTTCAAGCACACGGGTTTTCAGACCGGCTTTGGCGAGATAACAGGCGCAAACCAGACCATTGTGGCCGCCGCCGATGATAAGCGCGTCATATTTCGTCATGAGGCAGGTTTCACTCAAGTTGAGCGTTTAATTACCGTAAGTTTTTCTTCCACCATCTCCGACATGGTGTGGCCAATGCCACCGACACCATAGCCTGAAACGCCGCGCCCGGCAAAGGCCATCCAGTCGACCCGGAAGGCGGTGTGATCATTGATCATCACCGCACTGGCGAGAAGATTATCGGCAATATACATCGCACGATCAAGATCGCGGGTAAAAGCTGCGGACTGGAACATGGTGGGCAGGGAATTGGCGCGGTCAATCGCTTGTTCAAGTGTGTCAAAACCATAAATACTGGTGACCGGTCCAAAGACTTCGGATGTCGACAAGGTGGCTTGAGGTGAAGGCTCATCAACGATTGTGGGCTGGTAAACGTGATCGGAAATTCTTGCACCCCCGGTGACAATGCCCGCGCCCATGTCAACGGCCTCGCTCACCCATTCTTCTACGCGTGTTACTTCGCCCGGTTGAATAAGGGGTCCGACCTCGGTCTTGTCGCTTGTGGGGTCGCCGGTAACGAGAGCCTCAACGGCGGGTTTGAAAGCCGCGATAAAATCACCCTTGATTTTATTATCAACATATATCCGCTGGGTCGAAACAC
>CAZJUF010000102.1:6066-9302 GCA_964549055.1 uncultured Hyphomicrobiales bacterium
GCGATAAAATCACCCTTGATTTTATTATCAACATATATCCGCTGGGTCGAAACACAGACCTGACCGGCATGATAATAGCCACCTTTTACCAGCGAAGGCACAACGGCGGCGATATCGGCATCATCACAAACAATAACCGGAGCAACGCCACCATGTTCAAGTGCGCATCTTGTGCCCGGTGCGAGCTTTGAGCGCAGATACCAGCCGACTCTGGCTGAACCGATAAAGGTGAAAAATGCGGTGCGCGGATCGGTAATCAATCCTTCGGCAACCGAAGCTTTGGCGGGGCAGAACTGGCACCAGTCTTCTGGCAAACCGGCTTTGTGCACCATCTCGACAAACTTCTGGCACGACAGCGGCGTCGTGCCTGCCGGTTTGACAATCACCGGGCAGCCGGTGGCAATTGCCGGGGCTACCTGATGCACAATCAGGTTGAGCGGATGATTGAATGCACTGACAGCTACCACCGGCCCGATGGGTTCGGTTCTGGAAAAGGCAATGCGCCCGGCACCCGCTGCCGTCAGGTCCATCGGCACCTGTTCGCCATGCAGGTGGGATATTCCTTCAATCGCCAGTTCAATACCGTGAATGGCGCGTGCGACTTCGACGCGGGCATCCATCAACGGTTTGCCGCCCTCGCGTGCAATCAGCAGGGCAAGGTCAGCCGATTGCGCACTCATCTGCTCGCCCACATTTTTCAGTATTTCAATGCGCCGATAGGCGGGCAACCACGATGCACGATCACGATAGACCCGCATCGCCGCCGCCATCATGGCATCAACTTCTTCGGGCGACTTAAGGGCTATTTCGGTGATCAACTCTCCATCATAGGCCTGTTCAACGCGCAACATACCGGCGTTTGCATTCATCGTTTCACCTCCGGTTCAAATCACACAGGCGCGTGTTGCCAATTCATCAATCAGCACGCGGGTGTTTTCACTGTAATCTATCGGTGCCTCGACCAGATGGACACCGCCCTCTTCGAAACATTTTTCCATGGTTGCAACGAAATCCTGCGTTGCTTCTATGCGGTGGCCGTGGGCGCCATAACTTTGCGCATACTGAACAAAATCCGGGTTGCCATATTCCAGGCCCCAATCGGCAAAGCCACCAACTTTCTGCTTCCAGCGGATCATGCCGTAGGAATTATCGCGCAAAATCAACACCACCAGATTGAGTTTCAATCGCACAGCGGTTTCCATCTCCTGCGAGTTCATCATGAAACCGCCATCGCCGCAAATCGCCATGATGCGGCGCTCAGGATACAGCATCGATGCCATCATTGCAGAGGGCAATCCCGCCCCCATTGTCGCCAGCGCATTATCGAGCAACACCGTATTGGGCTGGGTGGTGAGATAGTTGCGGGCAAACCAGATTTTATACATGCCGTTATCGAGTGCAATAATACCGTCTTCGGGCATAACTTTGCGCACGTCAGCAACAATGCGCTGTGGTGTCATGGGAAAACGCGGCTCATCCGCCCCTTCCTTGATCTGCTGCATCACTTCTTTACGCACGCGATGGAAGAAGGCAAAATCGTGAGGTTCAACCGTGTCATACTGCGCGGTTATGGCTTCCAGAGTGGCGGCAATGTCGCCGACAAGTTCAAGCTGCGGGAAATAAACATCATCAACTTCAGCCGGTGAAAAATTGATGTGAATGACCTTGAGGCCACCGTGCTCCATGAAAAACGGTGGTTTTTCAATAACATCATGACCAACGTTGATGACCAGATCAGCCCGGTCGATGGCGCAATGGAGATAGTCACCGTCCGATAGGGCGGCGGTGCCGAGATAATGATCGTGGAAACCGGCAATCACGCCTTTGCCCATCTGGGTGTTGAAAAACAGAATTTTGCTGGCCCCGATAAAGGCTTCCAGGGCGGCTTTAATGCGTTTGCGATTGGCGCCGGCACCGACCAGCAGCAATGGGCTTTTGGCCGCTTTAATCATCGCCATGGCTTCGTCAATGGACTTGTCAGCACAGCCGGGGCGGCGCGGCACATTAACCTCAAACAAATTGGCTTCTTCAACATTTTCAGCGGCGATATCTTCGGGCAGTTCAATGTGCACAGCACCGGGACGTTCCTGTTCGGCCAACCGTATGGCTTCGCGCACAATGCTGGGAATGGTCTGGCCGTTGACAACTTGTTTGGCAAATTTTGTGATCGGTTGCATCATCGCCACAATGTCAACGATCTGAAAGCGGCCCTGCTTGGAAGCCTTGATCGGCTTTTGGCCGGTGATCATCAACATCGGCATGGCACCCAGCTGGGCGTAGGCTGCGGGTGTTACGAAGTTTGTCGCACCGGGGCCTAATGTGGCCAGACACACACCAACCTTGCCGGTGAGGCGTCCGTAGGTTGCTGCCATGAAGCCTGCACCTTGTTCATGGCGGGTCAGGATCAGTTTGATGGAAGATTCTCGCAAGGATTCGAGAAAATCAAGGTTCTCTTCACCGGGAACTCCAAAAATGTACTCCACACCTTCGTTTTCCAAAGCCCTGACCATAAGGTCCGAGGCTTTGATGTTTGTGTATTTCGCCGACATTTAGCATTTCCTCCAGAAACAAAGCTGTCGCTATTTAGATAGTTTTTCCAGCATCCTTTTTAAAAAATCAGGAACGCGGAAAACCTGGCTATCCTGGGGGAAAGCGTTAGTTTTTGTATTGAAAATTGTTAAACACCCTGATTGCCCCCGCATAACACCGTAAAGCAATGTTAGTGTGAGAACAGGAAAACCCAAAGACTTTTTTCCTGCGCTCTATTATGCTGGATGGAAAATATGAATAATTGACCGAAATCAAGCCAGATAATGACTGGTACAGCTACAGATAAAACACCAGCTATTCCGGTGATGGTAAATGAGGATTACAATATGTTGAAACGGGGCTTCAAAACAATGCTTGCAGAGGCAAATTCTGTGATCGAAACCATCTCGATACAGGATTTACCCTACCATCTTGAAGATAATCAGGCGCTATTGGTTGATGTTCGTGAAACCGTTGAGCGTGAACGCGACGGTGATATTCCCGGCTCCATACATATTTCGCGAGGATTGCTGGAATTTCAGGCGGATCCCGAAAGCCCGGTCTACTGTAAAGACCTGACCACAGACCAGCCGGTCATTTTGTATTGCGGCACAGGCGGTCGATCAGCGCTCGCTGCCAAAACCCTGATGGAGATGGGATATCCCGACGTCGCCTCTCTTGCCGGTGGCTATGCAGCCTGGAAACTG
>CAZJUF010000103.1:0-9286 GCA_964549055.1 uncultured Hyphomicrobiales bacterium
GCATCGCGACCTTCAAAAATCATGACAATCTTTTGCCCGGTGGTCTTTATCCAGTCCTGTACCTTCAGCAATTCAACCTGAAGATCTGATTTTAATTTTTCATAATCTTTGTTGGAAATTTTCTTCTTATAGGGATATTCCCCGCTTTCAAATGCCCGTCTAATTGCCTCGGGATCCTGCTGCATCCGGGCTATCTGCTCCTCATTCATTTCAGCAATGGTGGGCGGCACAACAGGAGAAGCGGCGGGGCTCTGCTTGTCCTCACCATTGGGCATTGAAGTTGCGACATCAGGGGAAACAGAAGTCGTTTGTTTCTTCTCCGTCATCACTGGTGTTTTTCTGGTAGACCCTGTCACAGTCTCCTCCTTTTTGGGTTAAAAACCATGATAATAACCCAACCCTGGCACCACCAAATTGATACAAGTCAATTGAGAATGGAACGGGTGCGTGTCGAGCTGCGCCCCGGACACGGAGCAACTGTTCAGTTTTTTCAATAGCTTTCCAGCATTTTGGATAATCTGAGTTTTTTCATATTAACACCGATTCTCAAACTTTAAACTCCGTGCCACACTACGTGGTTTGGCGAAACAATAAAAGACCGGTGAAATTTTATGAGATTTTTGTAAATTCTATCCAATTTCTGCCAGAATGTTTACAAACCTGGGAGACCAGCCAAGGGTTCTCATAATTTTTTCCCCACTGATTTGCTGATCCAGCGTCGGACCAAAGGCCCACTCTCCATGCTCCCTCACTACGTCAGAAACGTCGCGAACCCACGGGTCGGCTGTTAATCCAAACCGCTGACCAATGACCGCTGCCATCTCACCTACCCACACGCCGGTTTCAGCCGCTACACAATATGACTGCCCCGCCTGCCCGTGCTCCAGCACCAGCCTGTAGGCTTGCGCATTATCCTCACTGTGAACCACCGGCCACCGCGTTTGCAGCGATCCCCAGACCTCTACTCGACCGGCCTTCTGGGCACTGGACAAAAACCTCGACATCGTGCCGCCATCGCGATCATAAACCATGGCTGGATGGATCATCATCGTTTCAAAACACGGAGCTTCAAACACCAGCCGGCTGTTTTCAACTACCCAATAGAAGGCTGACAGCGGATCAAACTCACTTGTTTCGTCAGCAATTTCATCACCGGTCTCGCCAAACAGCCAGCAACCACCGGTGTAAATGAACCGTATTTTACGTTCTGCCCGTTTCGCCTCCGCAATCAGAACCAAAACCAGATGGTGATCCACATCACCTTCATCATCGCTGAATGTCCCCGCCACATGAATGATGGCATCCACGTCATGGATAATCTTGCACCACGCCATCGGTGCTCGCAGATCACCGCGAATAACGGATATGTTTTTAGCGGCCAGTTTAGCTTCGGATGCATCTGACCGCGCCAGTGCCACAATCTCATGCCCGTGGGTAATCAACTCCGGGACTATTGAATGACCAATAGCACCGGTTGCGCCCAAAACAAAAACCCGCATAGCTACATTTCCTCACAAAATCTCAATTCCGAGAAATTGACCAGATCATTAAAATTAAATGCAGCGTAATTCCTCAACTTAACTTGAGGTCAAGAGCCAATTTGCAGCAATCTTATTTTAAAATTTTCAAAGCCTTCTGCGGGAATTTCTTTAACGCCTGAGTCTATTTCATTACCGTCAGATCAGGCACTTGCGGCCGAATGACGGCACAACCGATGGAGTGATAGGTAAATGGTGTTGCTGCAATTTCTTCCGGCGTATAAATATTGCGTAAATCCACCAGAAGTGGGGATTTCATCACCTCGGCAAGCCGGGCGAGATCAAGTGCTCTGAATTCATTCCATTCGGTCAGGATGACCACACAATCAGCCCCTTCAGCTGCCGCATAAGCATCTTGCGCCCAGTCAACAGCGTTGAGTATTTTAGCCGCTTCATCCATAGCCGCAGGATCATAAGCCGACACAGTTGCGCCAGCTTCAATCAATGCAGGAATAATATCCAAAGACGGGCTTTCACGCACATCATCCGTATTGGGCTTGAAACTCACACCCAGTATGGCGATGCGCTTGTTGGCCGCCTCACCATCAAGAGCCGTTATTATTCGTTCAGCCATATTCCCTTTGCGGGCATCATTTGATGTTACCACCGCATCCACCAGCGTCATCGGCACATCAACATCGTGGGCAATTGCAGCTAAGGCGCGGGTATCTTTAGGAAAGCATGAGCCGCCAAATCCTGGACCGGGATGTAGAAATTTACTGCCAATACGTCCGTCAAGGCCGATCCCCTTGGCCACATCCTTGACATTTGCATCCACCGCTTCGCACAGATCAGCAATCTGATTGATGAAGGTGATTTTCGTCGCCAAAAAGGCATTACCGGCATATTTGATCAATTCCGCCGTTTCCAGATCGGTAAATAAAATCGGTGCATCACGTAGCGACAATGGCCGGTATAACTGTCTCATTACCTCTTGTGCGCGCTCGCCTTCAAGACCGATAACGATGCGATCGGGGCGCATAAAATCTTCAATGGCTGACCCTTCACGCAAAAATTCGGGATTGGATGCCATTTCAAAATCAGCCGACGGGTTGGCTTTTCTCACAATGGCTTCAAGACGCCTTGCCGTTCCCACCGGAACAGTTGATTTGGTCGCAATAACCGTGAAGCCTGCGAGGTTTTCGGCTATTTCCTTGGCTGCACTATCGACAAACACCAGATCAGCCGCCCCGTCACCCCGCCGCGATGGCGTGCCAACCGCTATGAAAACCACATCAGCACATCTGACTGACGCCGCCAGATCCGTTGTAAAATGCAACCGTCCGGCACCGTGGTTTTTCCTCACCAGGTCTTCGAGACCGGGTTCAAAAATAGGAATTTCATCTCTTTCCAGCCGCTCGATTTTGCCAGCGTCTTTGTCAACGCAGGTAACATTATAGCCAAACTCGGAAAAACACGCTCCCGAAACCAGGCCAACATAGCCAGTGCCGATGACAGTAATTTGCATAGTTACCTCAATAAAAAGGATGAAAGCCGCAATAAACATATATAGGTTTGGTTAAATTAATGGCAAATATTATCGATGACAAAACCCAGGATTAGATCATGAGCTCACCCAAACCAATTGAATATGCCGAGGCAAACCCCGCTGTGCGCGCAGTTTTTGATGACATCATGTCCAGCCGCAATGTTGCCGACGTAAACAACTTCTGGAAATATCTTGCCAATGATCCCAAAACACTAAAACGTACCTGGGAAAGCCTGAAAGAGATAATGGCGCCGGGAGCACTGGATCCTTTGGTAAAGGAGATGGTCTATCTTGCTATTTCAGTATCAAACAATTGCGGGTATTGCATTGCCAGCCACAGCGCTGCGGCCACCAAAGCCGGCATGACACCGGAACAGTTTTCAGAGTTAATGGCAGTCGTCGGCATGGCCAATGAAACCAACGGTCTCGTTAATGGCTATCGCGTCCCCATCGATCCGGCCTTTAAAAAATAATTACAGGAGTTGACCAATGACAAAACCCGTTATCGCCGCAAAAACGCCCGCGAAAATTGAACTGGAAGAGGGAAAAAAATACTTCTGGTGCCGCTGTGGCCTGTCAAAAAAGCAACCTTTCTGTGATGGCTCTCACAGCGACACTGAATTTACACCGCTCGCTTTCACCGCCGAAAAATCCGGCCCGGCATTCCTGTGCCAATGTAAAAGATCAGCCAAAGCACCCTTTTGCGATGGCACCCACAGCCGTTTGGATGATGAGTAATCATAATTACAGCGGCAACAGCATACGCCAAAGGTGTCAGCCATCTTGAGTTGACGCAGATCAAGGAAATTCACCGATTACTTGCTAAAAACCGGAAGCGTCCACCTGAAGGATCTATTGATTTTGTCCAGCCCTGCACCCGCCCGTAAAGAATATACCGGTTCCATTTTATTTGAACGCGCCTTTCGGCCCTTTTTCCCCGGTGCCGCTCTGTTTGCTGCCATTGCCATCCCGCTTTGGGTCTTCACTCTGGAGACAGACCTTGAAACGCCTTCAGGTTTTTCGCCGCGTGATTATCATGTTCACGAAATGATATTCGGCTATCTCGGCGCAGTACTGGCCGGATTTTTATTCACAGCAATGCCCAACTGGACCGGGCGTCCAGCCCTGGCGGGAACCCGTCTGGCGTTAGTGTCTGCCTTGTGGCTGGCGGGTCGAGTAGCCGTTTTCACCTCTGCCTCATGGCCAATGGCAGCCGTTGTGATTGACGCAAGCTTTTTACTGACCGTCAGCATTCTTGTGTGGAAAGACGTGATTGCCGGGGGAAGTATCCGCAATATGCCGGTTTGTCTCCTCGTCAGTCTTCTGGCCATCGCCAATGTTGCCTATGATTTTGCCCTGTTGCAGGGCATTGATACGAGCTGGGCTGAACGCTCGGCCCTGGCGGTAATTGCCACCCTCATATCGCTCATCGGCGGGCGCGTTGTCCCCAATTTCAGTGGCAACTGGATGAAGAAAAACAATATTTCACCCCTGCCCGCTCCGTTTTCCACCTTCGACAAAGCCGTGCTTGCCGCTGTCGTCATCACCATGACAAGCTGGATTATTACGCCTGAAACCAGCCTTACCGGCTATCTGTTCGCCGTTGCTTTCTTCGCCCAGGCAGCAAGGTTGTTCAGGTGGCGCGGATGGCAGACAAAGGCCGAGCCTCTGGTTTTAATCCTTCATATCGGCTACCTGTGGCTGGTCCTGTGGTTTGGCTTAACCGGTCTGGCAATCCTGTCACCAGCCTCATTTTCCACCACCAGCGCCCTGCACGCCCTGACCGCAGGTGCCATAGGCACCATGACAACGGCCATCATGACACGGGCTATTTTGGGCCACAGCGGTCGCAAGCTCAGTGCGGGACGCACAACCAGGATTATCTATGCACTGATCGTCGCCGGCGCTTTCATGCGCGTGTTCGCGGAAAGTTTAACTCTGGATTTCATGTTGGCCACAGCCATTTCCGGCACCTTATGGAGCGCAGGTTTCCTCTTGTTCGCGCTTACCTACGGTCGTTATTGCCTGACGCCAAAGAACCCGTCTCATCCGTGATTTTTCATTCAATCCCGGCGCGCGCCAAAGTCACGTTCAAATCCGCCTACGCGCTCGGCAAGATATTGCGCGAAATCGTAGTTGGGTCGTTCAAGGTGGCTTAAATGACCCGGCTTGGCCGCTTTTGCATTGAGGCCCTTGAACACTTTTTCCGTGCATCCGCGATCTTCAACATTTACGTCATCGAGCAGGGATTTAAGCTGGGAGAAATGCGTCTGGGCATCACTCGAGTTGGCAAACTCCGGTGCCATGCCGCCGCCAAAAGTAATGTGCACCTGGCCGACGCCATGCGGCAACAGCGATAAATACCAGAAATATCCCGGAGTAAGCGTAATCATCAAGCTGGGGTATATGGCCAGCAAAAAGGTCATTCGCCGCCGTTTCCCCTTAATTCTGGTGTTATCGGGATGGGCCAGTGCAATTGGCAAACCATCATCCTTTAGTATTGTATGGTAGTTGAATGCAGGACTTCCCGGCACACAGACCATCTCGCTGAGTTTTGACAGCCCACCAATGGTGCCTGCATGGCACACCGGCAGATGGTAGCTCTCCATGAAGTTTTCAGCCAGAATTTTCCAGTTGGTATCCCAGATATGGGTTTCATGGAATGTCTGAATATAATTTTCCATTTCGAAATCAGCAATCAACCCCTGCAACTCTGAGAGCTGCGAAGCAACGTTAGGCGCGTCCGGGTTCAGGCTCACCATGATCCAGCCCAGCCATTCCTCACATCTGATTTGCGGCAACTTGTAGTTTTGTTTGCAAAAACCCGAATTCAACTCCATCGCCGGTGCCCCGCGCAACGCACCGTCAAGATCATAAGTCCAGGCATGATAGGGACAGGTGATTTTACGCCGGTTGCCCGAGCCTTCGAGCAGGGTCGACATACGGTGCAGACACACGTTCGACATCGCCCGTAAACCGCCATCACCGTCACGAATAACAAAAATTGGCTGGCCCGCCAGTTCATGGGTAACAAAATCGCCGGTTTTCGGCAATGCACTGGCCCGCCCGACACAGACCCAGTCTTTGGCAAAAATTTTCTGTTGTTCAGCCTGCAAAAAAGCTTCGCTGGTATATACCTCCGGCGGCATTGCCGTAGCGTGTTCGAAGGCTACCCGGACATTTTCAACCAGCTTCGAGATCGGGTCCACCAGCGTCAATTGCATTTTCCCCCCGCATTTTTTTCTTAAACTCTTTTATTCCCGCGAACATACCATATATGCTAAGTATAGAAACCTTAGACTGACAGCTTCGGGGCAAATGCTGCTATGGATCGTCTATTAAGCAACTCGGCATCATTGAAATCAAACGAGAAATGCGATACCTGCACCGTCAGGCACCGGGCGGTATGTGGTGCCCTGACGACTAAAGAACTTAATCATCTCAACCAGATCGCGCGGCACAAAAAAATCTCGGCTGGTGAGGTAATTCTGTCTGATGAAGAGCCCGCTGACTTTGTTGGCATTATTACCAGCGGTGCCGTCAAACTTACCAAAACCCTGGCCGATGGCCGCCAGCAGATTGTCGGCCTGCAGTTTGCGTCAGACTTTCTCGGCCGCACTTATAATGATCGCAACCACTTTTTCGCTGAAGCAGCCACCGACGTCGAGATTTGCAGTTTTTTACGCCATGATTTCGAGGTCATGCTGGAACGGTTTCCCGAACTGGAAAACAGGCTGTTCCAGCACACACTGGATGAACTTGATTCTGCGCGTGAATGGATGTTGCTTCTGGGGCGAAAAACCGCTGAAGAAAAGGTAGCAAGCTTCCTGTTGATGCTTGCCAAAAAGAGTTCCGTAGTCGGCTGCCACCACACCAGCGCCCTGTCGTTTGCAACATTTACCCTGCCAATAACGCGCACGGACATGGGAGATTATCTCGGCCTCACCATTGAAACCGTTTCGCGCCAGATCACTCGCCTGAAAACCCGCAAGATCATCTCCATCACCGGTAATCGTGATTTTCTGGTGCCTGATTTAGAAAAGCTGGCCGAGATTGCCGGAAATGATATTTCCGATATAAATTAAATCAGACAACCCTGAAGCACTTTTCAACACAGGTATTGAATAAGGATTTCGCCTGGTGACCACCAACGGCACTCTTCCCGAAACAATCGATATTATTGTGGTTGGCGGCGGCAATGCGGCCTTGTGTGCAGCCTTGTCAGCGCGCGAGAACGGTGCCAGGGTTCTGGTGCTCGAACGCGCTCCCGAAGCTCAATCAGGTGGCAACAGCCGCTTCACCGCAGGTGCCTTTCGCTGTGTCTATGATGGTGTTGATGATCTCAAACGCCTGATGCCTGATTTAACATCCGATGAAATCGCCCGCACAGATTTTGGCACCTATAGTCAGGATCAGTTCTTCGATGATATGGGCACAATAACCGAATACCGCTGCAATCCTGATCTGGTCGAACTGCTGGTCAAGCGCTCAACCGAAACCCTGCGCTGGATGCAATCAAAAAAAGTCCGGTTTCAACCGATCTGGGGACGGCAGGCGTTTTTGGTCGACGGGCGGTTCAAATTCTGGGGCGGCCTGACCATAGAAGCCTGGGGTGGCGGGCCCGGTCTGGTCGATACCCTGACATCCACCGCCTTAAAAGCCGGTGTTGACATCCGCTATGGCGCCCGCGCCCTGTCCCTGATCGGTGACGAACTTGGCATAACCGGGGTAAAGCTCAAATATCAAGGTGCCATTCACACGGTCCAGGCCACGGCGGTCATTCTTGCCAGTGGCGGCTTTGAAGCCAACCATGAGTGGCGCGCCCGCTACCTCGGGCCGGGATGGGATTTGGCCAAGGTGCGCGGCTCGCGCTTCAATACCGGCGATGGTATCGCCATGGCGCTTGATATAGGGGCCGCTCCCTATGGCCACTGGTCAGGCTGTCACGCGGTTGGCTGGGACCGTAACGCACCGGAATTCGGCGATCTCGATGTCGGCGACGGTTTTCAAAAACACTCCTATCCCTTCGCCATCATGCTCAATGCCAATGGCGAGCGTTTTGTCGATGAAGGAGCTGATTTTCGCAACTACACCTATGCCAAATACGGCGGCGTTATCCTGTCCCAGCCGGGACAATTTGCCTGGCAAATTTTTGACGCCAAAACCACCCACCTTCAGCGCGACGAATATCGCATCCGCCAGATAACCAAAGTCAGTGCCGACACGCTTGAGCAACTGGTTGAAAAACTTGATGGCGTCAATGCCGCCCGCGCCCTTGAAACCATCAAGGCTTTTAATGCAGCCGTACAAAAAGATGTCCCCTTCAACCCCAACATCAAAGATGGCCGTGGCACAGAAGGGCTGACAATTCCCAAATCCAACTGGGCCAACACCATAGAAGAAGGTCCGTTTGAAGCCTTTGCCGTTACCTGCGGTATAACGTTCACCTTTGGCGGCTTACGCATCGACACCAGCGGCAAGGTCCTGAGCACCGATCTTGAGCCTATCCCCGGCCTTTATGCTGCCGGAGAACTTGTCGGCGGTCTGTTTTATTCAAATTACCCCGGCGGCACCGGTCTTATGTCAGGTTCGGTTTTCGGCAGACTGAGTGGCGCATCAGCTGCAGACCATGTAAAAAACAAACAGTGACCAAGGAGCAATAATGGCTGTACAAAAATTCACCCCGACTTTCACGCGTCTTTGCGATGATGACTTGGCCAAATGGAAAGATATCCCTCCGGCAATCGCATCAGACTGTATGAACCGCTGTTATGTCATGGCGGCGCGCATTTCACCTTTGGCACCGGGCATGAAAATATGCGGACACGCACGCACGGTCACCGGAATGGTTGGCGACAATGGCGCCTCACACGCCGCCATCGGACTGGCTCAACCGGGAGATATTCTGGTTGTTGACGCACGCGGTCATACTGAAACAGCTGTCTGGGGTGGCATCATGACCCAGGCTGCCATGCAACAGAAAATTGGCGGCGTGGTGATTGATGGCGCTGTACGCGATGCCTCGGAAATCCGTGAACTTGGTTTTGCCACCTTTGCCGCAGGCATATGCCCGGCAGGCCCGTCCAAGGGTTTTGGCGGCATTATTGATGGCCCCATCGCCTGCGCCGGATGCCCGGTAAAACCCGGCGACATTGTGCTTGGCGATGATGATGGCGTAGCCGTGGTGCCACTCGAGCGTCAGGCAGAAATACTCAAGCTGTGTCTGGCAAAGATCGAGCAGGAAAACGCCACCAACGCC
>CAZJUF010000104.1:0-9276 GCA_964549055.1 uncultured Hyphomicrobiales bacterium
GAATTTGATCAGACCGTGCGCCCGGAAAAAATGATTTCGCCGCAAGCCTGATGAGTGGTCCACAAAAACGTTCCATTAAAGTCGCTGGACACCGCACCAGCACCTCGCTGGAACCGGATTTCTGGCAGGCTTTGCAGGAAATTGCCCAGGCTCAAAACACCTCAATGGCCGAGCTGATCGAAGCCGTTGACAGTGCACGCGGGAAAACCAACCTGTCCAGCGCTTTGCGGTGTTTCATTCTCAATCATTTTAAGAGCACACCTTCGTAATCAGTTCACAGGTGCAGGTGCGGTTGAATCTGTTGAACTGGCCGTTGGCTCCGGGATGGCCGGTAGTGCGTTGCGTTCTATTAGTTTCTTGTTCCCCAGACGTTTGCGTGCTTCATCTTCAAGCTTTTCCAGTTGCTTGACGCTATCCTGCAAAGTTTTGACGACAAGAAACTCACGCAGTCCTTCAGCGTCAAAACTGCGTTCCGGTGCATTAACCGGCCCGGTGTATAAGAGCAATAATGCGGGTGAACCGGGGAAATCAGTGAATGAAAATCGCCATTCATTATCAAGTTTGAAGACACTGAGATCGATCACCAGCGAGGTTTTTCCGGTGACACTTTCAGATTCAAATCGCAAATCCGTGGTCCCCACCAACCCGTTGTTGATGGTGAACGAAGTATCGAGATTGCCATAAGACATCTGTCCCTCAACCAGAAGACCATCGACAAGGCTGTTGAGTTCGCCTTCCGTCTCAACGCTGGCCAGCGCTGCGGCAAAAGGAGTGGGATTGATACCCTTGAGAACACCGTCCTCAATTTGCAGAACACCCGCCCCCTTCATTGAAGAAAACAGCCCGCGAACACTCCTGCCCTCAGCCTTCACATCGCCCGAAATATAGGCCTTGCCGCCAATTGCCCAGCGCTTTTCCCGAGGTTTGGCGATCTGTTCAAGCTCGCCACCTTCCAGGGAATATTCCGAACGCAGCTTCAAGGTACCATTAACGTCATCCAGCGTTGCCTTGAGGCTTAATTCACCGCCATAGAGGCTTCCCGTCAAACGTTTGACGTCAAACTTGCCACGCTGTGAACGAATTTCAGCCTTTACATTTTTTATCACCGTCGTCTCGGTAGCAAGCTTGTTCACCAGCAGATCAACTTTCAAATCTGCAATCTTCAAGCGGCCAAGATCAAACGGCTGTGTCGACCACGCCTGATCTTTGTCTGCTTCAGGAGTGTCCGGCTTTGTGCCGCCGCCAAAAATAGCATCAAAAGCCCACGGAAATGACATTTCCCGCGTCTTCACTTCAGCTGTTACAATTGGAACACGACCTCCTAAAACCATGGTTCCGTTCAAACTGACCGGGATATTGCCAACATTTCCAGCAAAACCGGTAAGAGCCAGTTTCGAGATCTTTCCCGCCAGTGATCCTTCAAAAGACAGGGGCAGCGCTTCATCGCTGCCGTCATTCACCGGCACGTGCAAAACCGACAGCAGGGGTCTTGCATCTTCACTTTTTACCGCCACACTGGCTTCAAGTTGTGGCTCGCCGTCAACTCTTGCCAGAACACCCGACAGGTTGCCGCTGGCACCATAGGCCTCAAGGTCAAAATTGACCTCAAGGCGTTTATTGACATCCCCTTTGATGCGCGCCCGCAAAACACCGGCTTGCGATGATGATGTTATCTCTCCCGGTTTTATCCACCCCAGTTGAGCCAATAATCTGGCGCCGTCCTGATTGTTGGCTTGCGCCTCAAATTCGAGCCTGGATTGGGCAATTTCATTCAATTTTCCCAGCAACAAAAACCGGCTGGAGATATCTGTTCCACCGGCCGAGCCGTTTAATTTGAAAAGATGGTGAGGGGAGCCGTCTTCAAATGAGGATTTAAAGGAAATGTCCAAATTCAAAGGTCCAAAACCTTTGGCAACTTCGCGGGCGTTGTCACCGCCCCCCAGCATTTCAAACAGGTCTGTCGGATCGGGTGCTTTCAGCGAAGCTTCCAGCACGCCTGAAGGCTTGCCGTTTATATCAGTGATGGATCCCTTGGTAGTTAGACTGCTGCCACCAATATCAGCAAAATCAAATCTTTTAATTGTTAGCTTGCCGGCATTCAGCCCGACATCAGCGGCAAAGCCACGCACGGCAATACCGCGAGAAATCAGACTGTCGGCACTCAGCCGGATATTGGCGTCAAAACGCACGAACAGATTGGCTATATCCTTGAGAATTTCCGCCCCGGGAAAATCACCCTGGGCTGAATGGGATTTAAGTTGATCAGGCGGAAAATATCGATCGAGATCAATTTGGTCGATTGAAAGTGCCAGACCAAATGCCGGGCGCTGCCGCAAAGCATAGGAAAGCCCCGCCGAGGCTTGAGTTTCATCCAGCTTCACATCCATATCCAGCAGGTCAATCGATTTGGGCGCTATTTTCAATTTGCCTTTAGCTGCCAGCCGGCCGCTAAATCCACTCACCTTTGATCCCATGAGCGGGTCAAGAGAAGGAACCAGCCACCTGGCGAACTCTTTGGCATTCTGGGCGTTAAAGTCAAAAAAACCGTCAAAACGCGCCGTTTTGGCCCGGGTCAGAAAAAGCCCATTCACTGACAGCCTACTGCGGCCAGGAAAATTGCCGGAAGCCTCCAGAACCTCAACATTATTATCGGCAAACCGCAATTTCAGTACTGATTTTTCGATCGCCAATCCGCCAACAACCACAGTATCAAGCCCAAGCGATATTTTACCGCCAAACCCGTTGCCATTGAGCCCCGGCAAGGCATCGGCCATCAGGCTCAAAAACCAGGCCATTGTGGCGGCACTCGGAGCGGCCTTGGTCAGTTCCACTTTTTGCGATGATGTTTTTATCACACCCTTCCCGGCAACACCCGCAAGCCCCAGCAATTTGTCAAGGTCTAGGCGTTTGGTGCTAAGTTCGATAATAAAATCCGAGCTATTCTGCCACAATGCCTGGGCACGACCGAAAAAACGCGAAGCAGTGGCACCCTGGCTGATTACCGCCTTGATATTCTCAAGTTGGATACCAACAAAAGAAGTTGCGATTTTGGCTTCAAGTTTACCGAAAAATCTTTCTTTTGCTGCCGGCGCAATGGTTTTGAAAAATTCAAGTTCGCCGATATCCTGGTTAATGATCAATTTGCCGTCAAAACGCGGGCCTTGATCCGAAGTATCCAGAAAACCATCAAAGACAATTTCTTCCTCTTCTTTTTCCGGGACATTCAAACGCAGGCTTAAACGCCGCACACCTTCAACGTCCGCCCTGCCCGCCCGCAATGAAAATTCCCGCGCCTGACCAGCCAGAAGCAACTCGCCGTTTGCAGAATACGGTCCCACCAGTGCGCGCGCTGAAACCCGGGCATTAATGCCTGACACATCATAGGCAACCCGGCGTCTGGCATCTCTGAAAAACACCGACCCACCGGTAATGAGAACATCATCAAGAATAATGTTCTGCAGATCCATGTTATCGCCAAAATTAGTGTCGGTCTTGATCTGCCAGTTGGGAACTCCGCGCGAAGAAACATCAAAGCGAAAAGTCGGGCGCACAAGTTCCACGTCGGTGAATTGAAACTTACCGCGCAACAGCGGTGCCAGAGCCAGCCGGGCTTTAACCTGGGCTATGCTGGCAAGGGCGGCGCTGTCGCGATCATCGGGGGATTTGACTTCGACACTGCCCAGGCGAATGGTGCCAATCGGCAAAATTCGAATATCTATGTCGCCGTTAATGCTGACCTGGCGACCCAGTATTCTTGCGGCCTCATTCTCTATTTCAGCACGGTAAGCCGTCCAGGTGATTAAAAACGGCGCAATAAGAGCGGTGAACAATATCACCACAATCAATCCACACGCCATGAGAAGCGGATGTTTCAATGCTCTATTTCCATTTCCAAAACCAAATCTGTCAAAACCTGATTGAATTCGAAGCTTCTCATTTTCCAATCATTCTTTGAAATTGATCCCTGTGCCCTGAGATTAAGAGTAATTGATTCTCACACAATGTTCCTCAACAAAACAACGTGAATCACATTGCCACAACTTTGCCCGGGTTAAGAATATTGTCGGGATCCAGTGCCTGTTTTATCGCCCGCATCACGCCCAGTCCTTCCCCGTGTTCCGCTTCGAGAAATTTCATTTTACCCATACCCACCCCATGTTCGCCGGTACACGTACCCTCCATGGCAAGAGCCCGCATTACCAGACGGTTGAGAAGTTCATCTACGCGCAGCTTTTCCTCAGGATCCTTTGGATCAATCAGCAATATCAGGTGAAAATTGCCATCTCCCACGTGGCCGACGATTGGCGCATAGAGGTTAAATTCCTCAATATCGGCCCGCGTTTCCTCAACACAATCGGCCAGCCGTGATATCGGCACGCAAACGTCAGTTGCCAGTCCTTTGCACCCCGGCCGCATGGCCAGCGTGGCCCAATAGACATCATGGCGCGCCTTCCACAAGCGGTTGCGATCCTCGGTTCTGGTGGCTGTATCAAAAGGCCCGCCACCAAGTTCTGCAACAATGTCTCCAAACAGAGCCATCTGTTCGGCGACGCTTTGCTCCGTGCCATGAAACTCCAGAAACAGGATTGCCGTTTCAGGGAAATCAAGACCGGAATAGGCATTGCAGGCAGCAATCTGCGCATCGTCAAAAAGTTCAATACGCGCCACCGGTATTCCCATCTGGATTGCCATTATTGTTGCATCACAGGCTGACTTGATATCGGGAAACGGACACACGCCCGCCGAAATAGCTTCCGGTATTGCGTGTAGTTTTAAGGTTACCTCGGTTATGATCCCCAACGTTCCCTCAGAGCCGACAATCAACCGGGTGAGATCATAGCCGGCAGAAGATTTCCGCGCCCGGCGTGCCGTTTTGACAATAGTTCCATCTGCCATCACCACCGTCAAATTGAGAACATTTTCACGCATGGTGCCATACCGAACCGCGTTGGTACCCGAAGCCCGCGTAGCCGCCATGCCGCCAATGCTTGCATCTGCTCCGGGATCAATAGGGAAGAACACCCCCATATCATGCAAATACTGGTTAAGCTGAATGCGGGTAACGCCAGCCTCCACCGTGCAATCAAGATCCTCGACGCTGACGCGGATAATATTTTTCATCTGGGTGAAATCAAAGGTTATGCCACCATGAATAGCACTTGTGTGGCCTTCCAGAGATGTGCCCGCACCATATGGAATGATCGGCACCTTGTGGCGGGCGCAAATCTTGACCAGTTGCGAAACTTCTTGCGTTGTATGAACGAAAGCCACCGCATCAGGCGGGTGATTGGCAAACCAGGCGACACTTTCGCCGTGAAGATCACGCACCGAGCGTGATGTTGACAGTCTGTCGCCCAGCAGCGCTTCAGCTTCTTCTATTGCCGCATCAATCAATCTGGAATTGGCAAGTGCGCTCTCATCCATGTATCACCCTTCACAAGACTATGTGTTTTGCTTCGTTCGGGTTATAGCACATTCTTGCATTGGTATAAGTCGATAGCGTCAGATTTCCCGGAGAATTTTTAATGTCGCCACAAACACCTTTCGTCTCCTCACCCATGACCGTTGTGCCCGAGTGGATTGATTACAACGGCCATATGAATGTGGCTTATTATATTGTGCTGTTTGACCGTTGTATTGATGAGCTTTTTACCAGTTTTGGAGTTGGGCCTGAATACGTAAAACGCGAAAACGCCTCCACCTTCACCATGGAAGGTCACATCACCTACCAGCGCGAACTGGCGGTTAATGCGCCGGTTAAAATGACATTGCGAATTGTTGATTACGATCAAAAACGTCTTCACATCTACCTTGAAATGTTTCATGACCAGGAAGGTTTTCTCAGTGCAACCTGGGAACAATTGACCCTGCATGTGGATATGAATGCCAAACGCGCTTCGGTTTTCCCTGACGCAGTACTTGAGAAAATTGACCAGATGTATCAAGCTCACAGCACCCTGCCGCCCAGCACTCATATCGGGCGCATTATTGGTATCAGGAAAAAATAGCCCGGAGCCGCACTTAATGTCGGAATTAATCAACAGTTTCAGACGCTTTTTGCTGGAATCTGTGCAGCCAAATTTGCGCACATTTGCATACAATCGCGAGCCTTTGGCCTGGGTTTTGGCAGCGATCATCGGTATTGCAATTGCTTATGCCATCATTGCCTTCAGACTTCTGATTGGAGCCACCCAGTTTTTATGGCTCGGCACCATGTCGGAAAAATTTTCCAGCCAGGTAGCCAGCCAACCCGCCATTGTGATTATTCTGGTCCCGGCAATTGGTGGCCTGATTGTCGGTCTGTTTTTACAATTCGTATTGCCCGGTAGTCGCCCCGAAGGTGTTGCTGATGTTATTGAGGCGCGCGCCATAGGGGGGGCCAAAATGCCGTTCTTGAACGGCATCGGCGCAGCCCTGGTCTCAGCGGTATCTTTAGGCAGCGGTGCCAGTGCCGGTCGCGAAGGCCCCGCCGTTCACCTCGGTGCCACCCTGTCTTCGAGCCTGGCGCAGTTCTTTGATTTTCCACCCCACATGCAACGCACTTTATTGGCCTGCGGTGCCGCCGCGGCTGTTTCCGCATCTTTCAACGCACCGATTGCCGGTGCACTTTTTGCCATGGAAGTTATTCTCGCGCACCTGTCGCCGCGCGCTTTCGTTCCCATTATCGTTTCCAGCGTAACCGCCACCGTGGTTACGCGGTTTCACCTTGGCAGCTTTCCAGCCTTCATCGTCCCCGACCATCAGATCACCTCTTATCTGGAATTTCCAGCCTTTGTACTTCTGGGCATCACTTGCGGGATTGTCGCCATCTGTTTTCATTCTTCGCTGAGTACCGCCGACTGGGTCGCCCGCCACATCACCTGTCCTTTATGGGCAAGACCGGTCATTGGCGGCTTGATGGTTGGCACACTGGCAGTCTTTTTTCCGCAAATTCTGGGCGTTGGCTATGAAGCAACTGACGCTGCTTTGAACCAGCAACTGCCCCTGCTTTTGCTTCTCGCACTTATCCCCGCCAAGACAGTCGCAACCGCCATAACTTTGGCCAGCCGCTTTGGCGGTGGTGTGTTCAGCCCTTCATTATACCTCGGTGCCATGACCGGTGGTGCCTTCGGCATCATAGCAACGTCCATGTTCCCGGAAATTGCCTCAAGCAACGGCCTCTATGCCATCGTTGGCATGGGGGCAGTGGCAGCGGCAATTCTGGGGGCGCCGATTTCAACCACCCTGATTGTGTTTGAACTCACTGGCGGCTATGAAATGACCCTGGCCATCGTGCTGACAATCTCGATATCCACCGGCCTCATGCAGGCGGTTCACGGGCGCAGTTTTTTTCACTGGCAGCTGGGCTCAAGAGGCCTGTTTCTCAAAGATGGTCCCCACAAGGAAATCGTTCGCAATCTTCATGTGTCAGATTTCATGGAACCGCTCAAAGCAGATGAAACCACGCCGCCTCTCAGTGAGGTGGGTCAACGCTTCCTGCTGACAAAAAACGATACACTCGAATCAGCCCTGCGCGCTTTTGACGACAGTGGCCTCACACTCATTCCGGTGGTTGATGATAAAGACACAAGCCGCACCATCGGCTGGGCCAGACAGTTGGCCGCAACCGACGCCTTCAACCGGGCCTTGATTAAAGCTAATGTGGAAAAACATGGCTGAAGGAGACGGGATATTGAAACTGAAATTGCCGATTGAGGCCTGTGCAGTGAGGCCGGATTTAAATATAGCGAGCACCATAATATGAGTAGTGCAAACCCGATCCTGCGATGGTTTGTTTCAATCACAGGGTTTTTCCGGCTTATTAACAATCGGCGTCTGGATAACCGGTTCGGTGTTTTGCCGCAACCACGCCTGCTCATTGCACTGGTTCTGGCGGGTGTTTTTCTTATCGCAATCCTGGGGATTTTTGCTGATCCGGTAATTCTGCAATGGCTGCAAGCAGGCAATGCCCAAAAGGAAGGCTGGTTCGCCTATACCACTGATATCGGCAAATCAAAATGGATGCTGATGTCAACCGGCAGCATTTTGCTGGTGATGTCGCTCATTCGCACCGACCGTTTCAAGGCCAAAAAACGTATCCGCTGGCATCGTACCTCTTTGAGTTTATATTTCCTTTTTACAACAATTGCTTTTAGTGGCCTGTTGGCACTCTTGATGAAAAATGCAATTGGCCGCGCGCGTCCGCCTTTTGTTGAAGACATGCAGGTGTGGCAATTATCACCGTTCGGGGATAATTATGAATTCGCCAGCTTCCCGTCAGGACACGCCACCACCGCCGGGGCAGTCACAATGGCGCTGGCGTTGCTGTTTCCCAGAATGGCCGTGTTTTTGCTGCTGGCGGCTATCTGGCTGGCGACCACTCGCGTGGTAATTGGCGTGCATTTTCCAAGTGATGTGACAGCCGGAGTGTTGTTCGGTGCCTTGTTTAGCTGGCTATATGCCCGCGCCTTTGCTCACCGCCGATTGTTGTTTGAATTTGGCGATACCGGAAAACTCAGATTACGTCATTAAACTGGAGAAATTTACGTGCCCATACCCCTGCTCACAGCGATAAAATTTCAGCGTGGCGTTAATGTCGACGCCCGGTTGACGCATATCTGCACCCTGTTGAGCGACAAAGGCCTGATCGTCGGTGGCCTCATTCAGGAAAACAGCTGCGGCGATGTCTCCGGTGTGCAACTGGTTGACATAAGATCACGACAAAAATTCGACATCTGGGAAAACAGAGGCCTCCATGCCAGTGGCTGCCGACTGGATGAAGCGGGGTTACTGGGCTCGGCAAAAGTTATTGAACAGGCAATTCTAGACCGCGTTGACATGCTGGTCATCAACCGTTTCGGTCGCGCCGAAAGCGAGGGCAAGGGCTTACGTGATCATTTTGCGCAAGCCATTGACGCCGGAATTCCGGTTCTGACCGGCGTGCGCGCACCTTATGTTGAGGCCTGGCAACAATTCCACGGTGGCATGGCGCACGAATTGCTGGTAACTGATACCAAAATGGAAAACTGGGTTGCCAAGGCAATCGAAAACTCCGCTTGAAATCAATATTCCCCAACAGCTGCGACTCAGTGTTATAACAACAAAATTATGCCCATCGACCCGTTTGATCTTGGTTCTGTCGACGAAAGCGAAGCTGCCCGGCCCACCGGCGGCATTGCTGCGCGTGCCATGGCCGCTGTTGAAGCACCCTATCTCAAGAAGCTCAATCGCGAACAGCGCCGGGCGGTGGAAAATGTTGATGGCCCCTCGCTCATTCTGGCTGGTGCCGGCACCGGC
>CAZJUF010000105.1:0-9225 GCA_964549055.1 uncultured Hyphomicrobiales bacterium
TGTCAGGATCAGAAGCCAGCGCTGTAATGCCAACTGTTGTGCCGACAGCGGAATTTTCATCAACCGCATTATCAGCAAGATCATCATCTTCAATGGCAGAGATACCGCTGTCTTCAGCACCAGTGGATTTTTCTTCGCCTGTATCAACAGGACCATCAGCAAACTGAATTTGATTTATGTTTTGTACAATACTCAGCCCATCGGGTGAATTGGGGCGATTATCAATAATCTCAAACTGACCACCACCTAAATCGGTGAGTGTATAATCGGACCGGTTGCCAGAGAGGACCGGTTGTTGCAACTCTGACAGGAAATCATCTACAACGCCTGTTTTAAAATCGGAAACCGGGAGCGTATCTGAAGACTGGCTTTCTTCACCGCTTGCTTTTAAATTTGATGGTTGAGCAACAAATGAGGCATCGCCCGTCAACCCGGAGCTATTTTCAACAACGTCTAAAAAGTCCTGGCCTTGTGGTGTTGAGCCAAAATGCAGATTTGGGTTGGTGACATCATTATTCTGATCAACAATATCGCCCTGAACATAATCGCTGGCTTCGCGGACAAACTTGTCTTCTCTTGTACCCTGGATATTGGAAGCTGTTTGCGGCGATGACGTGCTCTGTGACGGAGCGTTATTTTTTGGGGAAGAGGTCGGATTGCCTGAATTTCCGGTATTATCGTCAGCCATAATAAGTTGCGCTCAGGTTGGAATTAACATTCAACAAACAAAATGTTCATCGATTTTGGGCGCTTTGAATTAACGAAACCGCGAAACAATGGTTCCGGCAAAACAAAAATGAGCGCCAACCGCGCTATTTAAGCAAAATCAAGTTAATAATGAGTATGCGTTTCAGCACCCGTTGCAGGCCTCTTTAACAGGCTGGCACATGCTTCAGATTGGCCCAGTGAGCCACAATGGCCACGTCTATTTAGCCCTGGCAACACGGGCGCGGGCCCAGGCTGAAATGACTTCGGAAATCAGAACCAGCACGATTATTGACAGCAAAATGGCCGCGACCCGCTCGGTTTCAATTTGCAGCACATTGCGCTTGAGATACCAGCCCATGCCGCCTGCGCCAAAAAATCCGACCACGGTTGCAGCCCTGAAAGCCACATCCCAGGTATAAATACCAATGCCGGTGAAAGCCACGCGCACCTGGGGGAAGACGCCAAAGACCATTACCGCCAAATCATTGGCGCCAGTGGATCTGATGGCCTCAACCGGCCCCATGTCGATGGCTTCAATTTCTTCGGCCAGCAACTTGCCGGCAAAGCCGATGCAAAACAAGGTCAGGGCAATAACACCGGCCATCATGCCAAAGCCCAGGATGGTCACGAACAGAATTGCCCAGATGGTTTCATGCACAGCGCGCGTGCTCATGGTTATAAGCCTGGCCACAGGGTATAGGAACCGTTTGCTCGGGCTCATGTTGCTGGAGCCAAACCACCCCAGTGGCAGTGCCAGCATCATCCCGAACAAAGCACCGAGATAGGCCATTTGAATGGTATCAAAAACCGATGACAGATAATCGCGATCCAGCACATATTCAATATCCGGGGGATAGTATCGCTCTGAGACCACCGACCCGATGCGGCCGAACATTTTGAAAAAACGATCCAGTGGAATTTCGAGATAGACGATTGAGTAGGTTAAAAAGAATACTGCCAAAAGCATGCCGACATAACGATACAGTGAATCTGGATATTTAAACCGTTGCCAGGTGAGCGGGCGTGAGGGAGCGGAAGATTTTCGGGCAAGAGTTTTACTCATCAGATAATCGCTTTTCTGACAAAGTAAGAGACGATTTCGCCAAATAGGATCAACAACAAGATAGCCACGATTACAGCCGTTACGCCGGGATAATTGAAAGTATTGAGTTGCCTGAAAAACACCAGACCCAGACCACCGGCACCGACCAGCCCCAGCACCGATGAGCGGCGAATGTTGATTTCCCATTCAAAGATAATCACGCTGATCATGGTGGGGAGAACCTGGGGCAGGATGGCGTAAATGAACACATGGAATTCATTTCCGCCGACGGCACGAATAGCCTCCACCGGGCGGGGATCAAGGTCTTCAATTGCTTCGGCCGACATTTTGGCAATAAAACCGACAGAACGAACGGCAATGGCCAAAACGCCGGCAAGGGCCCCCAGCCCAACAGCAGCAACAAAAAACAACGCCCAGACAATTTCGTGGATGGACCGGCTCAGGGTCATCATAAGACGAGCGATTGGGTAGGTGATTGGCGGGTAAGGCGATATGTTCAGTGCGCCGAACCAGATGGCTGGAATGCAGGTGATGACCCCGAGCAATGTTCCCAAAGTCGCCACCATGACGGTGTTCAATGCGGGCTCCCACAATTGCGCGAACAAAGCCCAGTCTACTGATAGAAATTCGCCGACATTGGCCATGATTTCACTGAAGGAGCCAAGGCGCTCCCAGTCTGTGTCGACGATAATTGTGGTATTGAGACTGGCTGCTGCCAACACAAAGATAATCACAAAAACCAGCGCGCCATTAAGACGGCTTTTAAAACGTCTGGCGACAACGTCAGCAACGCGGGCTTGAGTGGTGTCGGCTGCACTCACTACAGAACCTCCATCGCGTAGATTTCACTGAGCCTGTCTTCATTCATATCGGCCGTTGGGCCATCAAACATCTTGATGCCGTCCTGCAGGCCAATGATCTTGTTACAGAACTCCATGGCCAGTTGCACATCGTGAATATTGCACAACACCGGCACCTTGTATTCTTTGGCAATCTCCATGATCAGCGCCATCACTTCGCGCGAGATTTTGGGATCGAGACTGGAGGTGGGTTCATCAAGCAGGAGTAGTTTTGGATCCTGCATCAAAGCGCGCGCAATACCAACGCGCTGGCGCTGGCCGCCGGAAAGCTGGTCAGCGCGTTTGTCAATTTGATCCGACAACCCAACCCGGTCGAGGACCGCAAGGGCACGGGCAATATCCTGCCTGGAGAACAATTTGAACAGGGCGCTGAAATTTCCCATATAGCCCAGTCTGCCTGACAGCACATTATCCATTACCGACATGCGATCAACCAGATTAAATTCCTGAAAAATCATGCCGATACTGCGCCGGGTCCGGCGCAATTTCCGCGCGCTTAATTTCAAGACATCCTCGCCATAAAGATTGATTGAGCCCGATTTTGGTTCAACCAGACGATTGATGCAGCGAATAAGCGTCGATTTGCCAGCACCACTGGGACCAATAATGGCAAAGAAATCATCGGCTTCAACGTCAAAACTTATGCCTTTGAGAATTTCCGGACCCGAAGCACTATAGCGAACCTTAAGATCTCTGATGGACAGAATAGACATAGGGTTTTCCAGCCTCGTAGCGCTTCAGCGTATCGCTAATATCGGGGCGGGTTTGACCCCACCCCTTTCTTGTTTAACAGGCGTTGATCTATCAGATCAGTTTGACTTCTTCTTTTTACGGGCGTCTTTGGCTTTTTTCAGCTCCCGGATAACATCATAGTCGGCAGAAGACATCGCGACAAATTTGTTTGATTTGACGTTGTCGAGAAAGTTCTTTTCGCCGGGAACATCTTTTGACAGGCCAAGAAAAGTTTCCTTGATCTGGTCTTTCAGCTCCTGGCAAAGCGGGCTGCGATAGACAAAAGGATCCTGGGGAATTGGTGGTGATGACCACAGAACATTAAAATCCTCAAGCTTGACTTCACCTTTAGTGACCACATTATCGAACCGGTGAGTGGCAACGAAGGCTGCATCAACTTTCCCCCTGGCGACAGCTACGGTGGAAAGCTCGTGACTGCCGGTGTAGACAACTTTTTTGAAATACTTGTCGAGATCGCCACCGATTTCCTTTGAAAACACTATTCGCGGGAACAGGTTTCCCGATGTGCTGCCGGGATCAACCAGACCCAACAACGAGCCTTTCAAAGAGGCGATGGTAGTGAATTTTGACCCTTTTTTGGTCACAAGTGCCGCCTTGTAACCGGGGCCTTCTTCCTGCAGAAATCCGGCACGCTTGGCGTAGGTTGCAAAGACTTCAATGTCCTTGTCTTTGCCGTTGGCAATAACGTAGCTGTAAGGGCCGAGCACGGCCACATCAATGAACTTGCTTAGCAGACCTTCAACCACCGAAGCATAAGAGGTTGGCATGAAAAACTGGATTTTTTTGCCGGTAAGCTTTTTCATGCGCTCGGTAATCGGCTGATAGAGTTGCAACTCAGCCACGGTTTCCTCGGTGGGAATAATCGCAAAAGTAAGTTCCTTTGGATCTTCACACTTCGCCGCCGTGGTTTGGGCCTGGGCACTTGAAAGTGTAACTGCGCTGAATGCCGTCATTGCACCTATGGTTGCAAACACAACATATTTTGGAAAAGTTTTTTTAGACATCTGTAGATCCTCCCTAAGGTTTCAGTTCTCTGCTAAGCTCTTTCACTGCGCCCTTTGTCTTAAATTGCTGCGGCTCCAAGGGCTTCGGCCGCTTTGAGAAAATCACTTTTTTCTCCGATGAAATTCCTGCCACGCTCACCATCGAACGCACCGTCAACCAGAGCCTGCCAGGTCGCCACTTCTATTCCGTGATCGGCAGGTTTGGTGGATACGCCAAGCGCGTGTAACATTTGTGACACTTTTGCCGGAGCACCGGCAACGTCACCGTCAAAAATCGCGTTCAGCGAGGCCTCGCACAGACCGCCAATGCCCATGACGCTTTCAATCACAATGGGTAATGAAAACGAGCACGCGATGCCATGTTGCACATTGTATTTTAAGGTGATCGGATAGGAGAGAGAATGAGCGATGGCGGTTTTGGTGTTGGAAAAAGCCAGACCGGCACATAAAGAAGCGCGCGCCATGGCACTGCGCAGCTCGATATTTTCAAGATCATTGGCCAACTTCGGCAACACCTCCATCACCTCTCTGGCAGCCGACACTGCATGGGCGGCTGAAATTGGGTTGGCGTTGACATTCCACAGGCTTTCAAGCGCATGGGAGAGCGCATCAAGTCCGGTGCTTATTGTCAACGCCCGTGGTTTGCCACACATTAAAATGGGGTCAATAAGAGCAACTTCAGGATAAAGGTTTTGGCGCGCCAGAGAATATTTGATGCCCGAAACTTCATCCCAGACCGTGGCCCAACAGGTTACTTCCGATCCTGTGCCCGCCGTTGTAGGTACTGCGATGATTGGTGTCGCGGATAGTCGATCTGCACCTTTGCCGGTTTCCAGGTAATTTTTGACATTGTTAAAATCACCATTGGCTGCGGCAAAAACTTTCACTGAATCTATTACAGAGCCGCCGCCAAGCGAGACCCATACTTCAGGTGCTTCACCTTCAGTGATGCGCCCGATCTGCTTGGCCAGCAGACGGTAATCAGGATTGGCCTGCACGTCATTAATTAAAACAACGGGTGCCCCGGCTTTTTTTTGCAATTGATCACAAAGTGCGTCAAAGAACGGTTCGGGATAGGTCACCAGACCGTAGCGGCGCTTGTTGATGAGCCTATCGAGATCATCAAAAACACCGACGCCAAACTCAACGCGCACCGGATTATGATATTGCCACACAGGCCTCTCCATAAAATTTCTCTGGCAAGTCTATGGAGAATTAATATATAGAACAAATATATTATTTAGATTTGTTCTATACAATTTTCCTATGAAACATTCGCAACTGAGATCTTTCCATGCCGCCGCTGAGCTGGGCGGGTTTACGGCTGCATCAAAAGCATTGCGCATCTCTCAGCCGACAATAACAACGCAAGTGAGAGAACTGGAAGCGCAATATGGTGTTGAGCTGTTTGTGCGCCGGGGGCGAAACGTTTTTCTAACGCCTGTGGGACGCGAATTGCATGAGATCACCAAGCGCCTTATTCATCTGGAGCTGGAAGCAAAAGAATTTCTTCAAGCCCACGGCAGTCACCAGGCCGGCCAGCTCAGACTGGCGGCGGTTGGACCGTTTCATGCAACTGACGTGCTGGTGGCGCTGAAAAAACAATACCCCAAAATACAAGTGTCAGTTCAACTGGGTAACTCACGCCGCATGTTGAAGCGATTGTTTGAATTCACCGCCGATGTGGCAATGATTGCGCACTTTGAGGATGATCCCAAAGTCGAAATGGTGCCCTTCAGCCGCCATCGTGTTGTGGTTTTCGTTCATCAGGATCACCGCTGGTTTAAACGTAAATCGATCTCGCTGGCAGAACTCGAGGGTGAAGATTTCGTTTTGCGCGAAAAAGGCTCAACCACACGACTGGCCTTTGAGACTGCCCTGGAAAAAGCCGGGATCACCATAAATCCGGTCATGGAAATCGGCTCGCGTGAAGCTGTGTGGAAGGCGGTTGAAAAAGGGATCGGCATTGGTGCGATTGCCGATTTTGAGTTCGTACCGCACCCGCGATTAAAGACAGTGGAAATTTCTGACGTGGAGATTACCACCAACTATCATATCGCTTTCCTTAAAGAAAGACGCCAGTCCCGACTGATCCAAACCCTCATCCGTATTGCCCAAACCGTTGGAAATACCACCTTGAGATAAGGCAGACAGACATTTGTCCCAGCTGATTCTGTTGAGCTGACAAACGCCAGCAGGGCTCAATTTTTGCGTCTCAATGAAATGAAAATCAAAAGGATTTAAAAAATAAAGTAATAACTCTTCCATTTTGATGTAACATTTCTTACACTAAGTGACGCTATCGGATGTTGAGGCCGGGTATTTTTCTATTTGCCTCAACACCAAACCGGTTGGCAACAGGGATAAAACGGCAAAAAACAGCCGAAAAAGAGAAACTATGGACGATAGTAGCCCATTAGGGCCTGACGCAAATGTTAAGCCGCGCGCGCAAACGCGCCGTGGAACTATTGATGCACGACAGGAAAAGCTGGTGGATCTTGTGCGTCAGCGCGGGTTTATTTCGATCGAAGCCATGGCGGAGCATTTTACTGTGTCGAACCAGACTATCAGGCGCGACATAGATGAGCTGTGCCAGTTAAAAAAGCTGGCGCGCTATCATGGCGGGGCGGGATTATTGCCAGGTTCGGAGCAACTGGCCTATGCCAACCGCAAGGCGCGCAATCTGGCGCAGAAAAATATCATAGCCTCTTTAGTGGCAGCTCAAATTCCTGATGGCTCCTCCCTGTTTATTGACATCGGCACCACTATGGAGGCCGTGGCCAAAGCGCTCATTCATCACAAGAACCTGCGCATCATTACCAATCATATTCGCGTTGTTTCCATATTAAGCGAAGGTACGGATTTTGAGATAATTCTTGCAGGCGGGCTGGTGCGCAACCGGGATCAGGCAATTACCGGTGAAGCAACAAGCGAGTTCCTGCGTAAATTCAAAGTTGGCTACGCCATATTTGGCATTGGCTCGATTGAAAATGACGGTGCCATGCTGGATTATGATTACCGTGATGTTCACGTTTCAAAAACCGCCATCGGCATATCGAAAAAGCGATTTGCCGCCGCCGATCACAGTAAATTCAATGCCGATGCCATGGTTCATCTCGGCCATGTATCAGAAATTGACGCATTTTTTACCGACGCAACACCTCCGCAGGAAATCAGCGATGTTCTGGCAAGCAACAATGTCGATCTGTTCACGCCTGTGACGGTTGAGGGAAACTAACGCCATGTCAGCGATTGAACTTAAAAACATAACCAAAAAATGGGGCGACGTTACCGCTGTCGATAATATCTCGCTGAGTGTCGATGAGGGTTCGTTTGTGGTTTTGCTGGGACCGTCAGGGTGCGGCAAATCAACAACATTGCGGATGATTGCCGGTCTTGATACGGCGTCTTCAGGCACGATTTCGATTGCGGGCAAAGATGTAACGTCTTTGCCACCGGCAGCAAGAAAAATCTCAATGGTCTTTCAGTCCTATGCCCTGTTTCCGCATTTGAGCGTTGCCGAGAACATTATCTTTGGCCTCAAGGTGAGAAAAGTCCCGGCGGCAGCACGGCAAAAACGGCTGGAAAAAGTGGTTGATATTGTCGGATTGGCCGGGTTGATGGACAGAAAACCATCACAACTTTCCGGTGGTCAACGTCAACGCGTGGCGCTGGCACGCGCGATCATTGCTGAAAACGGCATCTGCCTGATGGACGAGCCGCTCTCCAACCTTGATGCCAAACTGCGTCATGACATGCGCGTTGAAATAAGAGCTTTGCAACAACGCCTTGGCATGACGGTGATCTACGTTACCCACGATCAGGCCGAGGCCATGAGCATGGCTGACAAAGTCATTCTTCTGCGCGATGGCCACATCGAGCAAATCGGTACACCGGAAAGCCTTTATGGCAAGCCGAAAACACTTTTTACCGCGAGTTTTATCGGCACACCACCCATGAACCTGGTGGAGCTGGCAAATGGTCCCGAGGGCGCTGTTGTTTCGGGTGGCAGTGATCATGTTGTCTTTAAGGGGCCGGGCGAGGGCCGCGTTTTGGGCGTGCGCCCGGAAGATATTTCGCTGAGCGATGATAGCGGCCTTTCGGTTGAGCTAACGGCAGCGGATTACCTCGGTGCCGATACAATTTTGAACGCACCTGTCGGCAACCAGATAATTCAGATCAGAGTGCCGGGCCGGTATCGGCTGGGAGAAAAAAACCGTGTCCATCTGACCTGGCCCCAGGAAGCTGTGCATGTGTTTGAAAAAGCATCCGGCAAAAAAATTGAAAACTCAAATATCACCACCGGCAAAGTGGGAAATGCTGCTTAGCCGCAATAAAACCAATGTGTCATCAAACCGGCACGAATTCATCGGCAAAACCCAAATGGGTTTTGCTAAACACATAGAAAAAAGGGAGCGAAACACATGTTAAAACATCTATCAAAAACATTTAAGCGCACAGTGCTGGCCACCGCCATGGTGCTGGGGCCGGTGACACTGGCAAGTGCTCAGCAAGTTGAGCTGACCATGTATTATCCAGTCGCCGTGGGCGGGGCTATAACCAAGATTGTTGATGGCCTGGTTACCGGATTTTCAAAAGAAAATCCTGGTATCAAAGTCAATGCGATTTATGCCGGCAACTATAATGATGCCCGCATCAAAGCTTTAGCCGCATTAAAGAGCGGAAAACCGGCGCAATTATCAGTCATGTTCTCAATTGATATCTATGAGTTGATTGAACAAGGTGCCATCGTTGCCTTTGATGACATTGTTGAAACCGATGATGAAAAAGCCTGGCTGAAAAAGTTTTACCCAGCTTTGATGGAAAACGGCATCAC
>CAZJUF010000106.1:0-9174 GCA_964549055.1 uncultured Hyphomicrobiales bacterium
CAGCCGCATCAATCAGGCCACTCTTCATGGCTGGTTGAATTTCACCACCAGGCAACTGAACAACAGACATGCCCATTTCCTGCATAACGTTGGCAGCAAGACCAACGGTACGGTATTTCAGGCCCTTCATCTGGGACACGTCCTTGATTTCCTCTTTAAACCAACCAAGCGGCTGCGCCGGCATTGGGCTGTTAAAGAAGCTGACAACATTAAGGCCTAATTTGCCCATCAGTTCATCAAACAATTCCTGGCCGCCACCATAGTTGACCCAGCCCAGAACTTCCTGACTTGACCAGCCAAAGCAAGGGCCGGTACCGAACAGGGATGCTGCTGTGGATTTTGAATACCAATAAGCTGGCACATAATGCGCTGCATCAAGAACACCGCGATGAACCGCGTCTTGCATCTGACTTGTTTTGACAACCGAATTAACCGAAAGCAGGTCGATCTTCAGTTCGCCACCGGCCATAGCATGCACGCGTTCAACATAGGATTTGGCATTTTCAAGGAAAATACCGCCACCCCAGGCAGCCTGCATTTTAAGAACGGTGACTTTTTTCGCTTGAGCGATGTTTGGCATCGCCACAGCGGCGGCACCGCCAGCAGCTGTTGCCACACCGGCATTTAGAAACTTACGCCGGGAAAGGCGTTTTGCATTTGATTCAGTATCTGATTTTTTCATGAATTTTTCCTCCCATGACCATGTATAAAAGACTTAGAGTATTTCGAATATAGCTCATCCGCAGCCTCTAAAGAAGATTAGCACACTCAATTTTAAGTGTATATTGTTCCTGTGTTAAAATTCACATTGTGGAAATTGGAAATTAATCCACATTGTGGAAATTCTCTGTTTTTTTGAATAAAAACAACATGTAACTGAGTTTCTATAGCTTGGAAACAGCCATATCAATGAGACATTTTTTATGACAGAAACGACAAAAATCGCACCAAAATCCATTCTTCGGTCAAAATTGTTCTGGGTCGGCGTGCTCTATTTTGCCGAAGGTTTTCCACTTGGCGCTTTTTTTGACATTTTTCCCGTCCACTTCCGCCAGCAGGGTATAAATCTTCGCGACATTGGTTTTATGTCACTACTGTCCATTACCTGGTCAATTAAATTTCTGTGGGCACCGGCGATTGACCATTACCGTCACCACCGCCGCTGGATGTTTACAGCCAACATAGTCATGGCAGCCGTCATGGGCCTGTTCGCTATTTACGCTGAATTTGGTCCCTGGGTGTGGGTTGCCATTGGTATTTTCACCGCCCTTTCCGCCACCAATGATATCGCCATTGACGGCTACACCATCGAATTTCTCAACCGCCAGGAATATGGCCTTGCCAATGGTTTCAGGATCGGTTTTTACCGCGCTGGCATGCTGGGAGCGGGCTTCGTTCTGATTGCCAGCGATTATATTGGCTGGAGTGGTGCCTATATTCTTGCCGCCATGATGCTGGTGGCCATTGCGTTTGCCTGCCTGGCCGCCCCCAGAGAAATGCCGCGAAAAGACAAGGCAGACACAACGCTTATTACCGAATTCAAAACCCTGATCAGTCATCCCGCCATATTTGCGCCCGCACTATTGTTGTTTGCGGGCCTGTTTTTTGGCGCAACCGCAGGCAGGATTTTCGCCAAAGACATCCACCAGTATCTCGCCGCCGGTCTTATTATCGGCTCTTTGGCAATCGCCTATTTAACCCGCAACATGTCAAAAGAAAAATCCGTGGCAAGCGTCTTCAAAGGACCGATGTTCGGCACATTTCTGGAAATGACCCGGCGGCCATATTTTTTGCCCATCGTGCTGTTTATCCTGATTTTCAAACTCGCCGACACCTCCATCGGGTTCATGATCAAGCCGTTTTGGGTGGATGCCGGTTTCAGCGCCAAGGAAATCGGTCTGGTTTCCGTCAACATCGGCCTTGTACTGTCCATTGCCGGAGGGCTTGCTGGTGGCTGGTTTACCGATAAAGTCGGCATTTTTCACGGTCTGTGGATACTTGGCCTCACCCAGGCCGTGTCAAACCTCGGCTACGTCTGGGCAGCATCTGTCATTCCCCATGTTGATGTCACCCTGCCTATTTTGTTTGAGCACAGAGCACTTCTGTATTCCGCAAGTGCGGTTGAATCATTCACTCAAGGCCTCGGCACCGGCGCGTTTTTAGCCTTCCTCATGGCCATCGTCAACAAACGGCGAGCGGCTACAGAATACGCCGTTTTGTCTTCCATATTTGCTTTAAGCCGCGCTGTTGCCGGGTGGGCTGGCGGCTATGGTGCGGAAAATTTCGGCTATGCAGACTTTTTTATACTAACATTCCTGTTAGGTCTGCCCGCTTACCTGTTGTTACCATGGGTGAAGAAAATGCTCGAATATGCAGACAACTGGCACGATGAAGAACCTCCGGTACCGGCAAAACCATAGAATTCAAAGCACTTTTTTGATATGAAAACAAAACCCTACACTAAAATTGCCAGTCTCTACGACATTCTCGATTTCCCGTTTGAGCACTTTCGCTACAAGCCTTTGCGCGCTGAGATATTCAGGAAACTGGAGGGAAACCTGCTCGATGCCGGCGTCGGCACCGGGCGAAATTTTCCTTACTACCCCCAAGGCTCAAACATAACCGCAATCGACCTCAGCCCCGCCATGCTCAAGCGTGCCCATCAACGTCGGGAAAAACTCGGCACCGCCGTCCAGCTGCACCAGATGAACGTGCTGAATTTAGATTTCCCCGACAACAGTTTTGATGCGATTGTCTCAACCTTCCTGTTTTGTGTGCTCGGTGCAGAACATCAACAACCCGCTCTTGCAGAGCTGCGCCGCCTCTGCCGTCCCAACGGGTGCATCCGTATTCTGGAATATTCCATTTCGAAAAAGCCTCTGCGACGGAGCATTATGAAACTATGGGCTCCGTGGGCACGTCTGGCCTATGGTGCTGAATTTGACCGCAATACCGAGCAATACCTGGAGGCTGCCGGGTTGCGTCTGATGAATAAGAAGTTTCTATATAAAGACACCATCAAACTTCTGGCCGTACAGCCTATTTGACACCCAGCTTCTTTTGCAGGCTGCTGCTTGACGTCGTGTACTGGAACCGCAGTTTTTCATCCGGGTGAACCAGCCTGAAAGCCTGTTGTGCCATAAGGGCTGTTTCATGAAAGCCGCTTAAAATCAGCTTTAACTTGCCCGGATATGTATTAATGTCACCAACAGCGAAAATACCCGGCGTACTGGTCTGGAACATTTCTGTGTCGACCGGAACAAGGTTTTCATTGAGATTGAGGCCCCAGTTTGCCACCGGTCCCAGCTTCATGGTCAGGCCGAAAAACGGCAGCATTGTATCGCATTCAATCTGGTAAAGCCCTTCCGCGCCTTCGACGCTGACGGCTTCCAGCTGGCCGTTGGCGCCATGCAATTCCCTGATTTGCCCCAGCGTGAAAGTCATCTTGTCCTGTTCCACCAGGCTGTGCATTTTCTGCACACTGTCAGGGCTTGCACGAAAGGCATCGCGGCGATGAATAAGTGTCATTTTGCGAGCCAGAGGCTGCAAATTCAACGTCCAGTCCAGTGCGCTGTCACCACCGCCGACAACCAGAATATTCTTGTCTCTGAATTCTTCCATACGCTTGATTGAATAAAACACCGAGGTGCCTTCATATTCATCAATGCCGGGAATTGGCGGTTTTTTAGGCGTGAAACTGCCACCACCAGCGGCAATGACAATCAGCGTTGATTCAATTTCAAGATTGTCATCGGTGGTGATGACAAATGTGCCTTCAGGCGTTTTGCGCAGACTATCGACGCGCTGATTGAGATGGATTTGTGGAGAAAACGGCGCAATCTGTTCCAGCAAACGATCCGTCAGCTCCTGGCCAGAGATTACCGGATAAGCGGGAATGTCATAAATCGGTTTTTCAGGATAAAGCTCGGCACATTGTCCGCCGGGTTTGTCGAGAATATCAAGCACGTGGCAACTGATATCCAGCAATCCCAGCTCAAACACGGCAAACAGACCAACCGGTCCTGCGCCAATTATTATCGCATCGGTTTTAATCGCAACATCACTCATGGTAAATTCCGAGGCAAAAGGTGTTTAAATTAAAATTGCCGTTCCGGCGTACGCACAATCAAGCCATCAAGTTCATCTGTGACTTTAATCTGGCAACATAACCGGCTGTTTTCACGCACGTCAAATGCGAAGTCCAGCATATCTTCTTCCATCTCGGAGCGTTCGCCAGCTTTTTCAAGCCACTCTGGATCAATATAAACATGACAGGTCGCACATGCACAAGATCCGCCACATTCCGCTTCAATTCCAGGAACATCATTGTTACGTGCCGCCTCCATAACAGTCGAATTTGCGACTGCATCCACCACCCGTTCGGTACCGTTAAACTCAACAAAAGTTATTTTGGCCATAGTGCCTTTCACCTCAATTATCGTTATCAGGCAGAAAAAACCCCGAAGGCTCGAGCCTTGAACCGGATCGATTAATATGCCTGTGATCCCGCATTATGAATTCGGCTGTTCGTATACGGGAAACTGAAATCAATAGCAATGCGCGTGCAATCTTTTTTGAAAACCAAAACGCGTGCGAAACAAAATGTTTCGCACGCGTTTTAAAAACTTCAAATCCCCATCAATGAGGTTGAGCGGTGCTTATTCTACTGTCAGATCATGGATATACTGATTGACTTCGGCCACACTCTGGCTCAATTCCTCAATAGCGGCTCCACAAACAGCGCTGCGGTCTTCACCTTCAAGTCTTTCAACTTCACCGGCATAACTTGCCACCCGCCAGGCACCGACACCTGTGGCGGACCCTCTTAAGGTATGTACCGCCTCCAGCCACGACCTGTCATCTTCTGCCGCACGCAGGCGATCCAGATAAAGTGTAGATTGAGTTGCAAACAGGTTAAGCACTTCGCGCTCCAGATCCTTGTCACCCATGGTAAATTTAGACAGATGAACCAAATCAATTGGTCTTTGCGCAACCCCCGCGGCCGCGCTGGCACCACCGTATGCCATATTATTTGTGCCTACTTCTGTAGATCCAGCCATTTTCAACTCCTTGACAGCTTTTAAAATCAATCAAACCTTACCAAACCCCCGATACTTTTATGTTAATTGACAAGGTTTATTTTTGGTTTCTAATCTGATCAGATCATCCATCGATCCTGCCTAAAAATAGACAAAAAAAACCCGTATAAAACAGAGTGCCACTTAACAGGCGTTAACGATAAATCTTAATCGTCTGGTAAATTTGCACTTTGTGTATTTATCCAGAGACCGTTTTCGGGTATTTTCATAAGACTACGGCTCTATCCAGGAGGCCAAAATCAACGTTTTACAGCAGGGATTTATAAAAAGAACAACAAAAACAGGCGCAAAAGTGGGATTTATTAACCGAATGTTCACTTTTAACAAAACCCGCCAGACTATATATTTTGATAGTTCTTTGCTGAAAGAAGTGCTGACAACAAACTCGGATAGACCAAAAAAAGTGGCTGCAAATTAAAAAAGCAGTTGTAATGCGTATGAACCTTAAGGATCAGGTGGCGGCGATGGCACGAAAAAAAGCAGAACTGCCAATGAAACGAGTGGTTTCAAAAATGGCGGAAAAGTTGACTGGGAGATCGACAGGCAAAACGATGAAAAAAGTATCCAAGATGCAGGGCGGCGCTGCAAGTAACTATGCTGCCGACGATCATATATCGGAACTTGATGTGGGACCCGGTCAAATACCTGCACCGGGGCCAGATGTATCAGGCAGACGAATTCCAGCTAACGACGATGAGCCGACATCGGCTGCACTGCGACAGGCCTTGCGCGGAAAAGCATCAAAAATACCGTTTTTGGTTGCCTTCATTCTGTCTTTGGTCTGGCTTGGCTTTGGTACGGCCTATCTGTGGGGATATTACGGCCCTGAACTTATCAAAAGCGGAGAACTGGCAAAACTTCTCGACGCACCGCAAATTGCCGCTATTTCTGTTGTTGCTTTTTTACCAATATCGTTTTTCTTCTCTGTTGCCTATATGGTATGGCGCGCCCAGCAGATGAGCTTAGCCTCAAACGCCCTTGCCCAGGCAGCCTTCCGTCTCATGCAGCCTGAAGAAAATGCCACAAAAGCCGTCGCAACCGTCGCCGCCGCTGTGCGCCGCGAAGTCGCCTCCATGGCAGATGGTGTTGAAAATGCTTTCAATCGGGTGGGCGAGCTTGAAGCCGTTGTCCACAACGAAGTTAATGCTATTGAGCGCGCCTTTGGCTCCAACGAGGATCGCATTCGCTCTTTGCTCGACGGTATGGAAGGCCAGCGCCAGGCCATTGAAGAAGCCGGTCAGGCTCTGGGCACTTTTGTCGTTCCCGTGGTCTCCGAGCTTCACAGTGAAATCACCCGCATGTCAGAAATTGTTGGCACCGCGACAGAAAGTCTGGGAAGTCTCCAGGGTGAGCTTAAAGACCGCACAGACGGTTTGCATCACTCGGTTGAGCTTTTGACCACCGAAGCAACAGTCACCAACCAGGATATTGAATCCCATACAAAACGCCTGCATCAGGTATCGACGGCAATCCTGTCCGATATTCGCAATTTCACCGAAAGCCTGACCGAACAGGGCTCTAAAATTGAGGGTTTCACTTCAGTTTTGGAAAGCAGCAACATGCGCATGATCACCGAACTGGAAGAAACCGGTGAGCGCCTGAATTCGAAAATATCCTCAATCAGCGAAGATTTGACCGAACGGTTGCAGTCGACCTCCGAGACGGTCACCGAACGTCTCGACACATCCAGTACAGATTTGACCGAACGGTTGCAGGCAACATCAGAGGCTGTCACCGAACGTCTCGATTTGTCGAGCTCGTCTTTATCCGAGCGGATGGTATCAACGGCAAAAATTATCTCTGAAGAACTTCAAACAACAGCGGATAATATTGGATCGGGCCTGCATTCAGCAACGGCCAATACGACCAGTGAGTTGAAATCCATCTCCACGGCGATCACTTCAACCATCAAAACCGCCAGCACACAGGCGACAACGCAGATTAAATTGTCATCGGAAGCAGCCACATCTTCAGTGGAATCTGCCTGTTCTGATACGGTTGACAATCTTAAATCCCTCAGCGGCCAGGTGACCACAGCGGTTAATTCAGCTTCTTCAAACTCCAATGAAACTTTAAAAACGCTTACGCAATCAACCTTGAAAGCGATTGATTCAGCTGGCTCGGAAGTCAATGAATTGTTAAAATCAACCGCTGGCTCCACCGTAAACGCTCTGCAGAAATCCAGCGGTCAGGTCACAGAAAGACTGCAAGCTGTAGCTGATCAATCCAGCTCCACCATCAGTGCAGTTGGAAGCCAGACCAGTGAACTGGTTGCCTCGGCTCTTGAAAACGCAACCAGTCACGCCAGCACACAGCTCCAGTCCATGACCAGTGCAACCATCACCACACTTGAATCTGTCGGCACGGAAATCAATGAAACCCTGCTGTCCACATCATCATCAACAGTTGGTGCCCTGCAAAGTTCAAGCGCTGAGGTGGCCGAACAGCTCAAAGCCGTAACCGAAGCGGCCACGTCAACCATCGTCAACATCGGCTCCAATACCACAAACACGCTTAAAACAACTGCCGGTGAAGTGTCTTCCCTGCTGCAGTCAACCGGATCCGAGGTTAATAAACAGCTGCGCTCGTCAAGCAATACCGTTGCATCCGTCATTCAGGTTGCCGGCGAAGAAACCAAAGACCAGTTGCGTTCATCGGCCGATACGATTGCTGACGCTGTACAAACAGTCTCCATTCACACCAACAAGCAGATGAAAGCTTTGGGCGAAACTGTTGGCACAACCCTGCAGACCACAAGTGCGCAAACATCAGAGCGTATCCAGGTATCCGCCGACAGCATCAACACCAAGCTTGAAACCACCGCCGCAAATATCTCGGAAAACTTCGAAAACGTACGTGGAAAACTCGAAGAGCAACTGGACAGTGCCGGTGCTGAAATCAGCAATCACATTCGCATCGCCGCCCAGGATGTGGGCGACGCCGTCGCCAACACCAGTGCAACGGCACTGGGAGAATTGCAAACAGCTGCAAAAGCCGTCAGTGCCACGGTTGAAGCATCGAGCGCTTCAACCCTGAACGAGCTCAAAGCAACTGCCGACAGTGTCAATGCTTCGATTAAAGCGTCCAGCGAAATTGCCACCAATCAGTTCCAGAACGTGGCAACCAAAGTCACCGACAAGCTTGAAAACGCCAGCATTGCCGTATCAGAACGCCTCGACAGCACCAGCAGTGGACTTGCCAGCCGTCTTGATAATGCCGGCACGGAAATCAGCCGTCAGTTGCAATCAACAACTGAACAGATGGCCGATCGCCTCGAAACCGCAAGTTCACAGATTACCACACGATTGACAACCACATCGAGCGCTCTGTCCGGTGAGATGCAATCAACAACTGAACAGATGGCCGATCGTCTTGAAACCGCAAGTTCAGAGATTACCACACGACTGACAACCACTTCGAGCGCGCTCTCCGGCGAGATCGAAACTGCCATGTCGAAAATCTCCGATGTCTTTGACACTGCCACTCAAGGTACCTGGTCCAAACTGGACAAGGGTGCAACGGCAATTTCAGCCCATCTCGATCAATCAACCAAGGAAATTGTCGATCAGCTTAATGCAGCGTCCGAATATATGACTGGCCAGTTAACCTCATCAGCCGAAAATGTAGCCGGTCTCCTCAACACGTCTTCACTGGATCTGACCAGCAGACTGGAAGACACCTCAACATCGGTTCAGGGCAAACTGGAAAAAGCCACTTCCGATATTGATCGCCAGTTAACCCACGTCGACCAGCAGATCGAACAAGCCCTGCATGCCCGCGAGACAGCCCTGGCTGATCTGGTTGGCAAACTGACACGTGAAGCGACTACCATGGATAAAATCCTCAGCCGCAACACCACAGCTCTGGATGCCGCAATCAAGGATGCTTATGAACGCACCAATGAGTTCACCAAGGATCTGACCGGAAACACAGCTGAAGCTTCAAAAGCGGTTTTGGCAGAACTGGCCCACATAAACGCCACTGCCAAGGAAGAAACCGAAGCAACTGCCAATGAGATTAAAAAGCAGTACGAAGAAGTGTTGGCGCAGATGAAAGGTACTCTCGATCAGACCCG
>CAZJUF010000107.1:0-9096 GCA_964549055.1 uncultured Hyphomicrobiales bacterium
TTGACCCTGGACATCGATGAGCAATTCTATTTCAAGCCCGATGCCGGACAGGTTTTAGCCTCGCCCGCTGACGAAACCCCCTCACCGCCCTGCGATGCTCAACCCGAAGAACTCGACATTGCTGTGGCTGTAGATCGCCTGCAAACCGCCACCACACTCAAAGTTACACGCATCGCCAACAAATGGGCCGGCTTGCGCAGCTTCGTGGCTGGCAAAACCCCCGTCGTTGGCATGGATGATGAGGTCGAAGGTTTTTTCTGGCTGGTCGGACAGGGCGGCTATGGCATCCAAACCGCGCCAGCCATCGCCATCGCCGTGGCAGAACTGATCAACACAGGCAACTTGCCCGAAATGCTGACGTCCTTGGGCCTGCAGGCAAAACACCTCGGCCCAGGCCGATTGCGCCAGACCATGGATTCACAAACAGGATCAAAATAGTATGATCCAGTTTGTCCCTGTTCGGTCACAACCTCTTTCAGTTCACGCGCTTCCCGGACAAGTTCTCGACCTCACCCGTTGAAGCATCACGAGCCGTGTTTGGTTGAAATGGATTTGATAATTCCCCCTCCGACCTGGATCGGGATTAAATCAGGTTGGTGCATATCCTGAATTAATGAGATTTGAGGTCGAATTTAATACAACAAAATTATAACTCTTTAGCAACCTGCAGGCCCGTCTGTCTGTATCCGGCGACGTTGGGCCAGGCTTTGAGTGCGCCGATATTGCGCTGATTTTTAATCCAGGCGGTAATATTTTCGAAATTCATCGGTTTGGCGATAAAATAACCCTGCGTCGAGCACTCCCCAATTTGCAAGAGGGCATCCACCTGTTGCAAAGTCTCAATGCCTTCACAAACGACCCGTAGTTTCATAAGTTTTGATATCGAAATCAGTGCTGTAACAATGCCCTGTTGCCGTTTGTCATTAGTCACCTGGTTAACAAATGACTTGTCTATTTTCAGCCCTGTGATCGGCATTGTCGACAGATGCGACAACGACGCATAGCCCGTGCCAAAATCATCCAGTTCAACATGAATATTGCGCGCCCTGAACTGTTTGAGAATATCCATGATATCGGCATTGGGATCATCCAGTATGAATGATTCCAGAAATTCCACCGCCAGGAAACGCGGCTCGATATCATACTTTTGCATGGCGCTGAAAAAATCATCCAGGACCGTGTTTTTTTTGAGATGTTCGGGAGAAAGGTTTATTGCCAGGCGGCCAAATTCCAGCCCCTCGTCTACCCACTGCCGTACCGCCTTCATGGCATATTCAAATACCTTGCATCCAATAGCAGGTGCCAGTCCGGCCGTTTCGGAAATTTCCAGAAATTCTCCCGGCGGGATCAATCCTTTTTCCGGATGGTTCCAGCGGATCAACGCTTCAATCCCGGTGATGGCCTCATTTTCAATATCAAGTTGAGGCTGGAAATGAAGCTCCAGTTGATCAGCTTCTATTGCAATCCGCAACTCCTTCTCAATCAGCGATTCTGTATCAATCTTTTCCTTCATTTTTGATGTGAAGAACTGATAACCATCACGACCAAGTTCCTTGGTGCTGTAGAGTGCAAGATCAGAAAAGATCATCAGGGATTCAATGTCCTGTGCATCTTCAGGATAGCGCGCCACCCCGAGACTAACCGTTGGTCGCAACATCGCCCCTTCATAGTACAAGGGAATGGCGATTATATCGGTCAATTCTCCACAGATCGCCACCAGGTCAGTGTCATCATTGCGCTCGACAAGAGCAATAAACTCATCTCCCCCCCAGCGGTATGACCGGAAATTCTCAAATTCACTGGCGAGCAGGCTCATCCGCTCTCCCAGTGCTTTTAGCAAGTGGTCACCAGCCGCATGGCCCAATGTGTCATTCACGCGTTTGAAATTATCAAGATCAATCTGAATGACGGCAAATTTCTTACCCGAATCAACAAAGGAAAATTTCTCTGCCATATCCTTCTGGCAATGCGCCCGGTTGGCTAGCCCGGTCAGTGTGTCAAAATAGGCAATTTTCTCAAGTTGATCCCGGGCATCCTGCAATTCCATCTCGCGCAGGTAATGCGCAGTGATGTCAATGATCGTTGAGATGACATCGCCATTATCAAGCACCAGGTCCGATATAACAATCTCCCGGCCATCAACAAGCTTTATTTCCCGCTCCGGTTGCGCAATTTTACGTCTGGCCAACTGCTGGTTCAGCCATTCATTTTCGTCCTGATCATCCAGATCCCATATGTTATTTTTCAGTCCGGCACGCAACATGTCTCCAAATTTAACGCCTTCCACAATCGTGCCGCGAACCGGGTGATGAAAGTCCAGATAGGCTTCATTGGCAAGCACCAGCCGGTCATCCTTATTCCAGATGACAAAGCCGTTAGCCATTGAATTAACCGATGAGACAAGATGCTGGTAAGTCTGATTCTGGGCTTCTTTTGTCCGGTGTAAATTCCCGGCGGTGGCAATGGCTTCAGCTGACTTTTGCTCAAGGGCCGCCAGCATTTCTTCCGTTTCAGTAATATCCATATAGGTTGAGATGAAACCACCTTTCGGCAAGGGCCAGCCTTTGATCTCAAGGCTTTTTCCCTGAAGTGTAACCCTCTTGAAGGTGTGTTTTTCAAACTTTTTTGCGCGTTCAACCCTTTCACTGACGAGGGCCTCTATATCACCTTCGCCATATTCACCGCGCCGGGCGTTATGTCTGGTGATCACCTCAAAAGTCACCCCGATCGAAAATTCCTCGGCTGACAAATTGCGCAATTCATAAAAGGCCGGATTAGCCGCCTGCAATATTAAATCTTCGTTGAATACGCCAATGCCGCCGGGGAAATTATTGAAAGTCGCATTCAGTATATCGACATTTTTGCGAAGCGCTTTATCGGCTTTCTTGCGGGCGGTGATGTCGGTTCTGATGGCAAGGTATTGTGAGATTTTCCCTTTTGTGTTCCTGAGCGGTGAAATGGTTGTATCCACCCAGTAGAAGCTGCCATCCTTGGCGCGATTTTTGATCTCGCCATGCCAGGTTACTCCGTTTGCAATGATCCTGTACATGTCGGTGAAAAATGATGTTGGATGATGGTCGGATTTCAGGAGTCTGTGGTTTTGGCCGATCAGTTCTTCAATGCTATATCCGGAGATCTGGGAAAACTTGTTATTGGCATAGGTAATCGTGCCGGACGTATCAGTTATAGCGGCAATCGTGTGATCTCCAAGGGCAGCCAGATGGGAGGCAAGTTCTGTTTTCGAGCTTTCTATGGTTTTAGCAGCCTGTCGTAATTTGACTTCAACCTGTTTTCGCTTGATTACAGATACCAACACATCACAGACACTATGCAAAAACTCTGTCTCCGCTGTATTTTTTTGATGCCCGTGTTTGAGGTAGATGTTGAGAACACCTAAAACATTTTGATGCTCGTCAAGCAGCGGGGTGGCGTAATTCCCGTGCGGGGTCATTCCCTCAAAATGGGTTTCCTGATGTTGATCAAGGCAAGAGGCAAACTGGATTTCTTTACTCTGCGCTGCCCGGCCGCACAGACAGTGGCCAAAGGGAATGCGAGCGCATACCGTGTGCGACTGCGGGCTCAACTCATGAGAAGCTGTAAGTATCAGGGCGTCACTGTCTTTTTCGGTTAGAAAAATAGCCCCCTTTTGCTGAAACTGCGCCCACGGCAGAGTGAAAATTTCCTTCAGTGATTGTTTGAGAATGTCTGCAAGTGTCTCATCGCTGGATAGCGCAAGCCGTAAAATCCTGTTAAGTGCGCGCTGGTTATCCAGAACATATTGTAATTGAATTTCACTGTTTTTCATTCAACTTGTTTCTGTTATTTTTATTTAATAAACAATGTTTCTTACAGATATCCAATATCAGACCCGTCGATTGTGGCGGCAGTGTAAACGGAAAGTGCAATGTCCATATCAATCGCCACATGCCGGTTTAAGGTGTAGATAAATTCCGTTAACATAAAAACATCGTTGGCAAGTTTGCCGGCAAGCAACTTGATTACCTGATTTGCGATCATCGTATAACTTGCGATATACCAGCGTGGCTCGATTTTATGCCGATAATGGGTTGCTCCAATGCGGCGAAGGTAATCAACGTAGTGGTCATCGCGATTGTTGACCAACATGCGATGCCAATGAGATTTCTGCGCAGCAATCAGATAGGGCACCTGCTGTGCGTCAATATGAGGCGCTCCGGGATAGCAATTAAGTTTGTCGTAAAAATCCTGCAGGAGCGCGTCCATCTCATCTTCAATAAGGAACCAGATATTTACAGCATTCCTCAGATCTTTATCGTCACAACCAATAAATTTCAATCGGTCTTCGATTTCATTTTCTAATAAGATGAGAGACATTTATACTCCTTTAGCAGTCAGGCTTGTCCCTGCCAGCTCGATGGGTATCAAGATAAGTCACCGGGTCTCCACGATAAATCTCCGATTTGCGAAAATTGGCATCCATACGGTCAATCAGGCGATTGATGGTATGCATAAATTCACCGGCTTCTCCTTTTTCGATAATATTGGTAATGCGGGCATCAAGATTTCCGTTTTCATCCTCTTTGCAGATTTTGAGTGCTTTTGTGATTGGTGCATCGTTTTCTTTTCCAGACATCATCAATAACCCCTTTTATTGAGTTTAGTTTCCAGTGAAGCACTACTGGCAACCCATCCGGTTTCAGATTTTTGCTCCAAGCTCATCATATTCCATGCCGTTTTTCGAAAGGACGCCTGCAAGCATATGGATAGAAGCCTAGTGGTCTTCCTCACGGCGGGAGTGGCGTTTTTCCTTCACCACGAGTTTTTCGTGTAATGGCATGATAGTACCCTCTGGAATATAGCGGTCTGGAACACGTCGGTTAGAATGATAACCAGTAATTTGACCTTCCATATCCTTGCTCGGAGCAATATTTGCTAATACCCGGTAATGCTCACTCTTGTTCGCACCATCTTATCCGGTACGTACCTGGCTGAGGAAATTGTCGACCTCCCGGCCCAGGGTTTCTGATTGTTGCGACAGCTCACCGGCAGCTTCCAGTAATTGTGTGCTGGATTCTCCGGTTTCAGCCGCTGCCTGATTGACCCCGGTGATGTTCGAGGTAACTTCGACGGTTCCGGCCGCTGCCTGTTCAATATTCTGGGCAATTTCCTGAGTTGCCACCCCCTGCTCTTCAACGGCTACTGCAATGGATGAGGAGTATTCCTGGATATTCTGGATTGTTTCACCAATTGTCTGGATTGCCGTAACAGTCTCCCGTGTGGCAGTCTGGATTCCCTTGATCTGGGAATCAATTTCATCAGTGGCTTTTGCTGTCTGACTTGCAAGTTCCTTGACTTCACTGGCAACAACAGCAAAGCCTTTTCCAGCCTCGCCCGCCCGTGCAGCTTCAATGGTTGCATTCAGGGCGAGAAGATTGGTCTGCTCGGCAATGTCGGTTATCAGGGCGACAACTTCTCCGATTTTTTCTGCTCCAAGCGTCAGGTTCTGCACACGCTGATTGGTTAGCTCCACATTCTCCACCGCAATGTTTGCAACTTTGGTAGATTCAGACACCTGCCGGCTTATTTCGGCAATTGAACTGGACAGCTCTTCAGCCGCACTTGATACGGTCTGAACGTTGGTGGAAGCTTCTTCTGCGGCGGCAGCAACTGCGGCCGATTGGTGCGAGGTTTCTTCCGATGCTGCTGATAATGTCTGCGCCGAAGCCTGCATCTCGGTTGCCGCTGAAGACACCGCGACAACAATGCCGCCAACAGCTGTTTCGAAATCATCCGCCATCTCGTTTCGCGTAATGCGCGCTTCTTCCTCAATACGAACCTTGGCGGTTTCAGCTTCAGTTTCCAGTTCTTTGTTGCGTATGGCGTTTTCCTTAAAGATCTGAACCGCCTTGCTCATTTCACCTACTTCATCACCGCGATCGCGGGCCGGAATTTCAGCCTCCAGATCCCCATCCGCCAATTGCCTCATGGCCTTTGTCATTCTGGTCAGGGGGGTCGCAATTGAGCGGGCAATGAAAAAAGCAATCGCGCCGCCGGTCACAAGCCCCAGGCCCAGAAGAACCCACTCGAGCTCAAGAAGACGAGTGGTTTTGGCAGCGCCAGCATCAGCATCACGCTGCAAAAGCCTGCGCTGATTTGCAACCATACCGCCTTTGCGCGAGCCATCTTCCTGCAGGGTGCCCGTCAGCGTACCCAGAAGTTTTCCGGCACGCGGCGCAGCTTCAGTAACCAGCAGGTAATTGGCCATATTCCATTTGTCCGAGCCACGAAGCTTAAACATTTTCGCAGGAAGCGGCACAAATTCAGCCCGGGCCAAAGCAAAGGCCTTATAGAATTTCTTCTGCTGCATCGACAACATGTCTGTCGCTTTGCCGAGATCCCCAAAGCGAATTTCATTTTTAGTCCATAGTTTTTCGAAATTTTGAACGAACTTTGCATCGCCCGTCAACAAATACGCCCGGATATTGGCAAGCCCCAACCCGAGAGTTCCACGGATATCAGCCATCATGCCAAGCAATTGCTTGCGATCCCCGGAGTTATTGGCATTTGCGCGCCCGGCAAGTTCAGCATCAATCATCCCGGTAATTGTACGTGCCATAATGGCAGCACGGGGGGCTGCTTCAAGTTTAAGCATCTTCAGTGCCGGTTGCTCATCTGCCGAGCGGGCAATGTCTTCCACGCGTGCCTGGGCTTGCTCGAATTCACCGAGGATGACTTTCAGGCCCTGCCACTTGGCGACATTAGCCGGATTGGTCCATTTGGCAGACAGTTTGTCAACTTTGACGCTTATTTCTGCAATGTCTTTCCAGACTCTTGCCCGCTGGTCCTTGAATTTGGGATTACCAGTCAGCATCCAACCGCGCAAAGCTGCCAGCGATGCATTGATATTATTGGTCATGGCGGCACTCGCCTGGGCAGTGGGCGTTCTTAGTGTCACAATCCGGTCAGTGGTTTGTTCGATTTCCGAAGCTTGCCAAATTGTCGTGAGCACAGCTGCGGCAAGAAGCAGAATAATAACGGCAAAACCACCATATAATTTATAAGTCACTTTTAAATTTTTCACTTCTTCCACCCCTTATCGCCATTGAAGGTTCAAATTGAATTGATTAAAAGTTATATAAATTGGTAAAGACTTAGTTAAATACACATTATATAGTTAGTTTTTATAGCATAAAATTATAGTACAGATGTACTATACGGTATACTTTGACAGTATACACGAGTTACAACTTAAACGTGTCTTATGAATTTATAGTTTTTATTAAAAATAAACATAATTTTTGTATTTTTTACTTATATTATATTGTGTTGACCTGTTGTCATCCAGGAACTCCTTAAAGCGGCGATTGAAAAATTAGCGGATTTGGCGGCTATTTTGGGGAACAATCAATCGCCGATAATTGTGAGATGATCGAGATCAACTCGCTTTGTCGCGTGATACCCATTTTTTCCATAATTGCAGCAAGATGGTTTCGTGCGGTGTTACGCGAAATCCCGGCGATGACTGCATAGTCCTGGAGCTGATAGCCCTGGGCGAGCGCTCTTGTCAATTTTGTCTGAGCCGGTGTCAGGCTAAACGCTGAAGCAATCAACCCATTGAGAGGGGCCACGTGAGCAGAGGGGTCAAAGACAAACAGGCAAATGCTCTGAATTCTGTCGGAAAAGAGTCTGCTGAACTTCGACTGCCACTCACTGTCATGGTGGTAGCGAAGTATAATGGCGATCAGGGGACGGGTGTCATTTGATCGTTGAATTTTGACGGGCGCAGGAGAATGGGTATGAGACAGAGCAAAATGAATGGCAGCCTGAAGCCGTTCATCAGAGGAGGGATGAGAAGCCTGAATTTGATTAGACGAGTTAATCAGCAACACAGAAGAGTTTGCCAGCAGTCTTTTGGCGGAAAGGTTGGAATAAAGGACGGACTGTGAACTATCGATAACAAAAGCACTGACCGACATTTTGTCAACAGTGTCTTCCAGGTTTAGGATATTGATCTTGGCATTGGATATGTGTCTGGAAATTTTTATGGCGCGCGATATGTGCGGCAGATACGTTCGTGTCTGCCATAAGGCTTGCACTGTAAGCTTGCTATCCCCGTCCCCCTCAATCGATTTGCTGAACCAGATTACATTTTTCGGGCTGCAATTTAATTTAACGTGGATTCCTGATTGAAAATTTTGAGGCCTGAGAAAGTCATTATAATATTCTGTATCGGCAATCTCGCTCATTCGATACAGGATGTCTTCAAGTTTCAAAGAATTAGCTTTTTGATATTCAAGAGCTTTGAGGACCGGGTTTAATTTTTTGTAATAGGCCACGTAGTTGTTAATATGGTGTAGGTCGAAACCTGAATGCAGAACGATTTCTTCAATTTCAGGACCAGAGATACGGTTGCAGATTGAAGATGTAGTACCGGGAATATTTGCTGACATCATGTCAACAACGTTTTGCCATTTAGTGTCGTCGATAGTTGCGTCATAGATCGTATTAATTAATGGAACATCGATTTTATTGTTATTCATTTCATCATGATGTCTTTCTGGACTCTAGACACGCATATAATGCACGCTGTAACTCACCCATCTATCCCCCACAGTAAATAAATTTGCGAAAATGTATATAGTACAAACGCACCCCCTATCCCTGAGACAGGCCCGAGTGAGCATATTAATTTCCAATTTATTTCAATCACTTACAGGGAAACGTGGCGATACACCGAACGGCTTGTCAGAAAGTAAAAAATCGCTCGCTTCAAAACCCTCCTGAGTACAGGGAGGCATAGATGCAGGCCCTGGCGCTATGATGCACGGTTGTATCTGTATATGATTTACGGGTAACACAAAAACTGCTTAGAGCGTGTCACCAATAAGTGGGTACCGGTTATCGGATAAATGACACGCTTAAACAAAAAGTTAGAGTGCAGTTTTGATTCAATCAAAACATGAAGCACTCTAATCACCGCATGACACATGCAATTCGTAGTTTGACGGATGTGAAACTGACACGCGATGGGGCTATTGGGCCTAAATCGTAACGGCCCCACGATTTACGCCTTAATCCATCAATTCCTGCCAGCGGTGGCAGGCAACCTCATGTCCA
>CAZJUF010000108.1:0-9094 GCA_964549055.1 uncultured Hyphomicrobiales bacterium
GTCATCAGCTGTAAAGGCACTGCCATCGTGGAATTTGACGCCCTTGCGCAGCTTGAATGTCCATTCTGTGTTGTCAGCATTGGCTGAATACTCTTCCGCCAGCTCAGGCCGGGTTGATAGATCATCATTGATCTGGCACAGGCTGTTATACACGGCGCGGCCACGACTGTAGTCGATGGTCGACGTGTTCAGGCCCGGATCCAGCGTATCGGATGGTCCGTGTAAATCACTGGCGAACTTGATTTTCCCCCCCTTTTTTGGTGTGGCTGCCAGAGCATTCTGTGCGGATGTTACAATTGACCCGGCAACAGCAATTGTTGCACCGCTGGCAATAAGCCAGGACATTACTTCACGCCGTGTCGCACCGCGCCGCAGTCCTGTTTCAATGGTCTCGCGATCTGAACCGGATAAATTGTTAATTGATGGCAGGTTTTTATCGAAATCTGTCATTTTCCCTCTCCCTTGGGCTATTGAATGAATCTTTTTATTTTCCCAGTGTTGCGTTGTTGCAAACAAAAGGGAACCGTAATAATACTTATATCAGGTATTAACTGAGGTAATAACATGTTACGTGGGCGCATCCCCTCCACCAATTCCCTGTTCTGCTTTGAAACCGTTGCTCGTCTAAAGAGTTTTTCCGAAGCAGCATCGGAGCTAAATGTAACCCAACCCGCCGTTAGTCGGTCTATCTCGGCACTTGAAGCTCACCTGGGTTACTCGCTGTTTGACCGCCATGGCCGCTGGATAGAGTTGACATATAATGGTGACAAGCTTTTTCGCGCCACGTCAACAGCATTTAAGACCATTTCAGATTCACTGCGCGAGATCGGCCAGCGCAAAGAGGACCAGGAGACAGTGACTATTTCCATGTCACCGGTGGCGGTAAATTACTGGTTTATTCCACGTATGATAGAATTCAGGCAAAAGTTTCCAGCCGTATGTCTGAATTTTAAAGAACAGGTCAAAGACAGCGAAAATTTTGCTCCGGAAGTTGATCTGGATATCAGGCTTTCCAATCCTCGCGATGCCGACATGCATAGGTGGCCCTTTGCCGATGAAAGAATTATTGCCATATGTTCTCCCGATTATTTCTCCGATCACGGTGCGCTGGATAAAATACATAAAGGCATGTCGCACTCCTTTATTGAATGGCAGGAACAGCGTTATGGACTGGATGAGTTTTTTCATGCCACCGGGCTTCAGTTTGAAAAAAATCCGCTTTTTGTCAGATTTACGGATTATTCCAGCGTTTTACAGGCCGCCATTCAGGGCCAGGGTATAGCGCTTTCGTGGATTACCGAATGTTCCCGGCAGATTATTGAAGGATCGCTGGTGCCAGCTTGTGCCCAGGTTGTCAAAACCGGCAGACGCTATCATATCCTTGCTTCCAACCTTAATCCCATGCGCCCGGTGGTTGAAGATGTGCGCAGCTGGCTGATCAACGAGATGCGCAATGACGAAAAGAAAGTCACGGCCATTCTTAGCGCAAACTGGGATTTGTTTTAAAACCACCAGGCCAGATCAACCGAAACAAGCTGTTTTTGTTACAATGTAACAGGGAATTATTAGATTGCTTTCGATGGTTTTTTGGAGGAATTTGGACAATCAAATTCAGTACTCCTGAATCCTATTTGTCGCGTAATTGATGCACCATACCCCTGCTGGTCAGGGTTAGGAACAATGGATGTCCTCTTCCGACAGGTATCCCAATAATTTTGCCCTTGGCGTAACCTGCATAACAATTGGTATGGCCACCAGCTCGCTGATGGATGCCACAATCAAATCGATGTCAGCGGATTATCCTTTGCATGAAATCGTAATGGCAAGGTCGCTCGTTGCCGTGTTTCTGACGCTGGCTATCGTGCATTATGAGGGCGGGTTACATCTTTTGAAAACGCCCCATCTTTTTGTACATATAAGCCGGGGCGGGCTTTTTGTCGTCGCCAACATGACATTTTATCTGGCCATTGCTGCCATGCCACTGGCAGAGGCAACGGCTATATTTTTTATATCACCTTTGATTATAACAGCTTTGTCTGTGCCGATACTGGGAGAAAAGGTAGGCTGGCGGCGGTGGCTTGGGGTTCTTACGGGCTTTGCGGGTGTCCTTATCATCATTCGCCCCGGCTTCAGTTCATTCAGTTTTTTCTCTCTCCTGCCCGTGGTTGCAGCATTCGCATATGCAACATCGCAAATTATCGCCCGGCGGATGGGGAGTTCTGAAAAAGCATCGGTAAAATCATTTTATATTATGCTGACATTCATTGTCGTTTCTGCGGCCTTCTGGCTGTTGTTTGGTGATGGCGCTTTGGAAGGACGTTATGATTCTGATATGGATTTTCTGTTTCGTCCCTGGCAATGGCCAAATGAAATAGATGCGTTGAAAATGCTGGCCATCGGAATTCTGGTCACAATTGTCGGTTACATGCTCAATCAGGCATATACGGTTGCCAACGCCAGCCTGGTGGCGCCGTTTGAATTTGTTGCCCTGCCTTTGGCGGTTTTTTGGGGGTATCTGTTTTGGAATCATCTTCCCGATATTGCGGCGACAATTGGGATGGTCCTGATCGCAGGTAGTGCTGTGTATGTTTTCATACGGGAAAAACGTACCACTGTTTCAAAAAAGCCAACAGAGACCCTCAAGCCTTAAAGTGAAACACGCTGGTCAAGTGTTTCGCCATGGCGGTCTTGCGAAGGCGTGGATTGAAAATAATCTTTATAGCGCCGCGAAAAATGCGACTGGGATGAAAAGCCTGACGCGATTGATATCTGTAGTAACGGCATGCCGGTTTGAAAAATCAGATAACGTGCCTGGTTCAGGCGCAACTCAAGGTAATAGCGATGCAGCGTTTTGTGCCGGTGTTCAGAAAAAAGCCGCTCAAGCTGGCGCCGCGACAGGCCGACACGACGGCAAATCTGCACTGAACTCAGCGGACTTTCCACATTCGCCATCATCAGCTCAATTGCTTTGGCAAGTTTTGGCGAGCGGCGCTGAACCAGTTTTATTTCAGCTTTTCGTTGCATCTCCCCGGGAATGCGTGACGGCGAATGAATGAATTGTTCGGCAATGGCGGTGACCATGTATTCATCATTTGACAGCGCAATCCAGTTCAACATCATATCCAGTGCCGCAATGCCGCCCGCTGCGGTGATCCTTTTCGGGCTTATTTCATAAAGCCCGCCAGTCAGTATTGCCGAGGCATGATTTTCACGAAAACTTTCTTCATTCTCCCAGTGAATGGTGCATCTGTATCCATCCAGCAATCCGGCATTTGCCAGAAATTCGGCACCGGTAGAGATGGCACCCATGGTGCAGCCCAAAGCCGCCTGTTTGCGCAGCCAGTCCAGTAAGTGTTGCGATTTGGCCGTCTTGCGGTCGAAAAACCCGGAACAGACGATAATCAGATCATGTTTTGCGGAACTTTGAGCAATCGAACGATCGGAGGGAATGGGAATGCCGCTGCTCGAATTTGGCGCCTGTCCATCAATCGTCACGATAGAACAGTCGTACAAGGGCGATCCTGCCAGCCGGTTGGCAACACGCATGGGCTCAACGATGGCGCTGAAACCGACCATTGAAAACCCGGGCACAAGCAACAGTCCGACTTTTTGTGGCTGTTGGCGATGGGGATGTTTCGATTTTTCTAACATTTAGAGAAAACATGCAACAAAATGGCGCAAAAATGCAAATGATATTTAAAACTTCCAGCACACTGCCTAATAAACAAAAGGAAAACACATAATGAAATCTCATGCCAGAGCGGTGGTTATCGGCGGCGGTGTTGTCGGTTGTTCAGTGTTGTATCACCTGGCCAAGCTTGGCTGGAGCGATGTGGTCCTGCTTGAGCGCGATGAACTGACATCAGGGTCAACCTGGCATGCAGCTGGCGGTATGCACACCATCAACGGCGATCCCAATGTTGCCAAGTTGCAGCAATATACAATCGATTTATATAAGGAAATCGCCGAGCTTTCGGGCCAGGAAACCGGCGTTCATCTGACCGGTGGCGTCATGCTGGCGGCAACTGAAGCACGCCTCGACTGGCTCAAAAGCCTGGCTTCCAAAGGTGCATATCTGGGCATCAAGGCCAAAATCATTTCCAGTGAAGAAGCCCTTGTTGATATGCCGCTGATGGATCCGTCCAAATTTGCCGGGGCCATGAGAACTTACGGTGATGGCCATCTGGATCCTTCCGGCGTCACCCATGCCTTTGCCAAATCCGCCCGCAAGCTGGGTGCGCAAATCGAACGTTTCACCAAAGTCGAGGAGCTGGAACAAAAAGCGGATGGTACCTGGCGGGTGATCACCAACAAGGGTGAAATAAATGCCGAACACGTGGTCAATGCCGGTGGCCTGTGGGCGCGTGAAGTTGGTCGCATGGTCGGGCTGGAGCTGCCGGTTCTGGCCATGGAACATATGTATCTTCTGACCGAAGATATGCCGGAAGTAAAAGAATGGAACGAAACCACCGGCAAGGAAGTCATTCACACGGTTGATTTCGACGGTGAGCTTTATCTGCGCCAGGAAGGCAACGGCATGTTGATGGGCACCTACGAAAAAGCCGGTAAGCCGTGGTCGCCGGTGAACACCCCGTGGGATTTCGGCCATGAACTGCTGGCCCCCGATCTTGACCGCATCGCGCCTTCTCTGGAAGTTGGATTTGAACATTTCCCGGCCTTCCAAAATGCCGGTATCAAACAGATTATAAACGGGCCTTTCACCTTTGCGCCCGATGGCAATCCGCTTGTCGGCCCGGTGCGTGGTCTCAGTAATTACTGGTGCGCGTGCGCGGTAATGGCCGGATTTTCCCAAGGTGGTGGCGTTGGTTTAGCCCTTGCCAACTGGATGATTGACGGCGATCCCGGCATGGATATCTGGGCGATGGACGTTGCCCGCTTTGGTGATTGGGCAACACCACAGTATACCTCCAAAAAAGTGCAGGAAAACTATTCCCGGCGCTTTTCCATCCGCTTTCCCAACGAGCAACTGCCCGCTGGCCGCCCGCTTAAAACCACACCGATCTATGACCGCCTTAAACAGGCCGGGGCGCAATTCAGTGACGCCTGGGGGCTGGAAAGCGCTTTATGGTATGCACCTGGTGGTGAAAAAGACATTTTCTCCTGGTATCGCTCCAACGATTTTGTCCATGTGGCAGCCGAAGTCAAAGCCGTGCGCGACAGTGTCGGTCTGATAGAGATTTCATCCTTCGCCAATTACACCATTTCAGGCGAGGGCGCACAGGCCTGGCTTGACCGCATGCTTGCCTGCAAAATTCCCCCTGCGGGGCGCATGACACTGGCCCCGATGCTGAAGGATGATGGCAAGGTCATCGGTGATTTTACGCTGGCAAATCTCGGGGCAAACGAGTTTTTCATAGCCGGGTCCGGTCCGGCGGAAGATTATCATATGCGCTGGTTTGAAAGCCATTTGCCCGATGATGGATCGGTGACACTGGTGGCACACGGAGCAGCCATGACCGGTGTGTCAATTGCCGGCCCAAATGCGCGCAAGGTACTTGAAGCCGTTGCCAGCAAAGATGTCGGGCCTGATGATTTCAAATTCATGGCAATTACCAAAATGAATATCGGCATGGCACCGGCACTGGTCGGGCGGGTCAGTTTCACCGGCGATCTGGGATATGAAATCTGGTGCAAACCTGAATATCTCAACCTCATTTTTGATGAGCTGATGGCCGCTGGCAAAGACTATGGCATCCAGTTGTTTGGCTCCCGCGCACTCAATGCGCTCAGGTTGGAAAAAAGCTACGGCAGTTGGGCCTCTGAGTACCGCCCGATTTACGATCCGGTTGAATGTGGGTTAGACCGCTTTGTGGCCGCAGAAAAACCGGCTGATTTCATCGGTAAATCGGCCCTCGAATCAAACCGCCAAAACCAGAAAATGAGCCTGCGCACCTTTATCCTGGATACCGAAAATGTTGACGCTGTCTCTGACGAGCCAATTTACCACAACGGCGAAATCAAGGGCTGGGTGACATCGGGCGGCTTTGCCCATGGCTCGGGCGTATCGGTTGCCCTTGGATATGTCCCGGCAGAAATTGCAGATAAAGTTGATGGGTGGGAAATAGAACTCATCGGCGAGCGCCGCAACGCCAGGATGCAGACAGATGCACTGTTTGACCCTGATAACATTAAGATTAGGAGCTGACGCCATGAGCATTCAATCGGCACGCAGGCGATCCGGCAGGCGCACCCGCAGGCGCTCACCCAACAGGGACCAGCCGCAGGGACCAGCCGCTATCGAACAACTGCCGTGGAAGCAACCACAGATCGGTTTCCCGCCGTTGGAGCTTTTGAATGCTGAACAGCTTGAAACCATTCATCAAGCCTCGCTCGAGATACTTCGCGATATCGGTATGGAAATCATGTCCGGCGAAGCGCGTGAAATTCTCAAAAAAGCCGGTGCCAATGTGGATGAGGCCACGCACATGGTGACGTATGATCCGGCAATGGTGGAAGAAACCATAAAAACCGCGCCGGCTCACTTTCGTCTGCACTCTCGAAACCCTGAAAAACATCTGGAAATCGGTGGCAATTATATCGCCAATGGCTGTGTTTCCAGCCCGCCGAATTGTTCTGACATGGACAATGGCCGCCGCCCGGGAACCACCGCTGATTTTCAAAAGCTGCTGCGCCTGTCGCAATATTTCAACATTATTCATATAATCGGCGGCTACCCGGTGGAACCGCTTGATCGCCATGTATCCACCCGCCATCTCCATTGTACCCGTGACATGATCACTCTCACCGACAAGGTGATCTCAGGTTATTGCCTCAATCGCAATGCCATACGCGATGTTATGGAAATGACGCGGATTTCAAGGCAATTGACGCCGGAAGAATTTGACAATGAGCCCTCATTGCTCGCCATCATCAACACCAATTCACCGCTCAAGTTTGATGGTGCCATGCTCGAAGGCATCATCGAAATGTCATCGCGCAATCAGGCCATCTGCGTCACCCCCTTTACCCTTGCCGGTGCCATGGCCCCGGTAACGCTTGCGGGCGCACTGGCCCAACAAAATGCCGAAGCGCTGGTCGGATTGATGATGACCCAGCTTGTGCGCCCCGGCTCACCGTTCATCTATGGTGGCTTTACCTCAAACGTTGACATGAAGTCCGGTGCTCCGGCATTTGGTACGCCCGAATATATGAAAACCGCTGTCATCGGTGGCCAATTGGCCCGGCGCTATAAAGTGCCGTATCGCACCTCGGGCGTCAGCGCATCCAATATGGTTGATGCGCAAGCGGCTTATGAGACCGTATTCTCCCTGTGGGGCACCACCATGGGCGGCGGCAATGTCATTAAACACGCCGCCGGGTGGATGGAAGGCGGGCTGGTTGCGTCTTACGAAAAACTGATACTCGATGTAGATCTGTTGCAGATGGTCTCGCAGTTTCTTGAACCCATGGTGGTCAGTGATGCTGAACTTGGCCTTGATGCGATTGTCGAAGCAGGCGTTGGCGGACATTTCTTTGGTACCGCCCACACGCAAGCGCGTTATCGCGATGCCTTTTATGCGCCGATTATATCCGATTGGCGCAACTATGAAAACTGGCAGGAAAACGGCAGTCCGCAAAGCTGGGAAAAAGCCAATAAAGTATGGAAGCAGGTTCTTGAAATCTATGAAGAACCGCCGATTGATGCGGGCATGCTGGAAGAACTCGACGCCTTCATCGCCAAACGCGTTGAAGAAGGTGGAATTGCCACGGATTTTTAAATTTGGAGGACAAGGTAATGCTCAAAGTATTTTCTGATGAACGCAAAAAAGAATATCCGAATTTTGAGGCTGCGGACGAGCCGCTGAAAAATCCCATTAAGCCGGAAACCGTGGCCAAAGTGCGGGCCTACCGCCACGACCGCATTAAACAAAAAGTCATCGAGCACGATTGTGCCGCCATACTTTTATATGATCCGCTAAATATTCGCTACGCGACTGATTGCTCAAACATGCAGGTCTGGACCCTGCACAATGCTGCACGTTACACAATTGTCTGCGCCGATGGCCCCACCATCTGCTTTGAATATTCCAATGCCATGCATGTGGCCGAAGGCCTTGATCGCGTTGATGAGGTGCGCCCGGCGATTAGCTGGTTTTATTTCAGTGCCGGACCGCTGCTGTCTGAAAAAGTAAAACTGTGGGCAGCCGAAGTGGCTGACGTTGTGCGCCAGCACGGTGGTGGCAACATGCGTCTGGCGATTGACAAGATGGAACCCGCCGGTGTTGATGCCCTGCGCGCTGAAGGCATTGAAATTGTCGAAGGTCAGGCACTGACCGAAACCGCGCGCATGATCAAATCAGCGGACGAGATTGAAGTGATGCGCTGGACCATAAAAGTGTGCGAGCAGGGCATGTGGCGCATGCGTGAACATTCCATTGCCGGTAAATCAGAAAATGAAATCTGGTCGCAACTGCATTACGAGAATATACGCAACGGCGGCGAATGGATTGAAACCCGCCTGCTGGCCATTGGCGAGCGCACCCACCCGTGGTTTCAGGAGTGTTCGGACCATGTGGGCAAAGATGGTGACATGCTGTCGTTCGATACCGATCTTGTCGGGCCTTATGGCTATTGCGCCGATATTTCGCGTTCGTGGACCATTGGTCTGGTGCCACCCACCAACGAGCAACGGGTGATATACAATTTTGCCAAAACCGAGATTGAACACAATATGGCGTTGATAAAACCGGGAATGAGTTTTTCCGAGTTTTCGGAAAAATCCATGCGCATCCCCGAAAAATATCATGACAACCGTTACTCCTGCGCCTTCCACGGTGTCGGTCTGTGCGATGAATACCCGTCCATCCCCACCCATGTTGATATGGAAAAGGGCAAGGGCTATCCCGGCACCATAGAAGAAGGCATGGTTTTGTGTGTTGAAAGCTGCACCGGGCACAATCAGGGCCGCGAATGCGTCAAGCTGGAAATTCAGGTGCTGGTCACCGAAACCGGTATAGAACGGCTTGATCAGTTCCCGTTTGAAGATTGGGAATAGCGATCATACTCTGGCGGGCTCGAATGCCTCTGCGCGTTTTTCATTGATGGGCAGATGGATGAGGGCTGCAAACAGCCC
>CAZJUF010000109.1:0-9083 GCA_964549055.1 uncultured Hyphomicrobiales bacterium
CCGCAACAAATCCGTCAATCGCTTGACGTTAAGGTCAATTTCTTTTTCCGGCACGGCGGCAAAGCCGAGGATCAGCCCTTGGGGTTGTGGTTTTGTGCGGAAGAATTTCGACAGGGCTGCTGATATCAGGTGGTGTTGACGCAAAAGCTGTGCTGCTTGCGTATCTGAAATGGTTGATATTAAAACCGGTTTGAAGTGGGCAACGATGTGCATGCCGCTGTCGTAATGCTGCAACTCAAACAAATCCTCGCCGTATCTTTCCAGTGCCGCAACCAGAGCGGTGTGGCGTTTGGCATAAAGTCGGCGCGTTCGTCTGATGTGGCGGGCAAAATCTCCTGAAGCCATAAATTCGGCCAGTGCCGGCTGGGCGAGAATTGAGGCCTGTTTGCCACTTGATTGCATGGTTGCCAAAAGCGGCTCAACCAGCGCCTTGGGGGCAACGATGTAACTAAGCCGGAGGGAGGGAAACATCACCTTTGAAAAACTACCGAGATAAACCGTGCGCTCAAACCCGTCACGCGCAGCCAACGGTTGCAAAGGCTGGCCGCGATAACGGTATTCACTGTCATAATCATCTTCAATCAACCAGGCATTGTTGGTCCGCGCCCACTCGATGAGAGCTAATCTGCGGCTTAAGCTCATGGTCTGTCCCAGCGGATATTGCCGTGAGGGAGTTATGAAGGCCAATCTGGCATTGGGGCTGGTTTCAACTGCCAGATCGAGCGAAAATCCCTCGTCGTCGACCCTGATGCTCACCGGTTTCACACCAGCGCGAATAAACGCCTGCAAGGCTGAATGATACGCCGGGTCTTCAATCCACACTTCCTCACCTTCGTCGAGCAACACTTGCGACAAAACCTCAAGCGCTTCATGCGTGCTGGAGGTCAGGATTACCTGATCGGGCAAACAGTCAAGCCCGCGCGCACTGCGCAAATAAAGCGAAATCTCGCGTTTTAACGCAGTAAACCCCCCGTTTTCTCCTTGATACAATTGATCAATCGCAGGCCTGCGCCAGCTCTTTGCCAGAATGCGCGACCATTGTTCAAACGGAAAACAGTCAAGGTCAGGTTTGCCCGCATCAAACGCCACAATGGCACTGCGCCCGGGCTTAAAACTCACGAGTTCTTCTGAACGGTTTGACGTTTTGATTTTACTTTTTGTGGGTGTTGGCAAATCCGTTGGCTCAAGTCCTTCGAACAGCCCTTCACTCAAGCCCTCTACCACAAACACCCCGGCGCCGCGTCTGGCTTCAATATAACCTTCCGCTTCCAGTTGCTCGTAAGCCGATACCACGGTGGTGCGCGACAGCCCCAGATCTGTGGCCATCGCCCGCGAGGACGGCAGTTTTTCACCGCCACTCAGGCGTTGATTGAGTATGAGGTGGCATATTTGAGAATAAAGCTGAGCGAACAACGGCTTATCCCGTGCCCGGTCAAGGTAGCTGCCGAGCTCAACTGCGAGATTGATTGAGCCGTGCGAGGTGTTTTTGATTTTTGCGTTCACATTATCCGGTCCGGTTAAACTGGCTACCCAGAATAACCGGTTTCCTGCCCAAACCAAAGGTCCGCAATAAAAAAACCGCCCGGAAGGTCCCGGGCGGTTTTAAAAATTCTGTATGTATTCGAAATTTAGCGTGAATAAAACTCGACGACCAGATTCGGTTCCATCACCACCGGATAAGGTACGTCCGCAAGGTTTGGAATATTTATCAGTTTTGCCGTCAGTTTCTTTTCATCCACTTCAACATATTCAGGCAGATCGCGCTCCGGGCTTTGCTGGGCTTCGAGCACCAGACCCATATCGCGTGATTTTTCCCGGACTTCAACCACATCACCGACTTTCAGGCGGTAGCTGGGGATGTTGACGCGCTTGCCATTGACCAGAACATGGCCGTGATTGACAAACTGGCGGGCGGAAAAAACCGTAGGCACAAATTTGGCGCGATAAACCAGCGCATCTAAACGGCGCTCCAGAAGACCAATCAGATTTTCACCGGTATCACCCTTAACGCGGGTTGCTTCCTTGTAGATCGCTTTGAACTGTTTTTCGTTGATATTGCCGTAATAGCCCTTGAGCTTTTGTTTGGCGCGCAACTGAATGCCGAAATCGGAAAGTTTCGAGCGGCGGCGCTGGCCGTGTTCACCGGGACCGTATTCGCGACGGTTGACCGGGCTTTTGGGGCGGCCCCAGATGTTTTCGCCTAAACGGCGGTCAATTTTATACTTGGCGGATTGGCGGTTTGACATAAGTTGGATTTCCAATTGTTTTCGAAGTGTTTCAATAATATCAAAGCATGTCCTCCTGCATCTGTTGCCAGATCGACAGGCTTGAGGTTTCGCCAACCACAAAGCCACGGACAAGCCAAAAAAGCGGGCTCATAAAAAGCCCGCATTTAATGTCACGTCTAATACGCGCCAAGGTGTACATGTGTCAATCAAATCCGGTGCATTTGAGGGCTTAAAGCGATAAAATCGTTAAATTCTGAAATCCCTCGCGCAAAAACACCGCACTGAGTGCGGGATCAAGCCCCTTACTATCGGTCAAACAGGCCCGGTTGGTTGAGTTTATCGCCTCTTTCACCGGCCCCTCGTAGTCCAGAACATCCAGCAGCCTGCGCACCACGGCAGCTGATGGATTAATAAACCACACTGGCCACGGCGACGCACGCTCCAGCATTTCCAGCACCAGCGGATAATGAGTACATCCCAAAACAACGGTGTCCGTGCGATTGCCCTCATGTTCAACAAATGCCGGTGCAATTTCAAGGATAATGTCAGCTTGTTCCACCAACTGCCCGGACAGATGAACCTCGCATAGATGGGCAAGATTACCACAGGCGACCGGGGTAACGTGACACTCGCTGGCAAATTGCTCAATCAGGTTTTGGGTATAATCACGCTCAATAGTGCCGGGTGTGGCGAGAATGGAAATGGTGCCGGTTCTGGTCATTTCAGCTGCCGGTTTCACCGCTGGCACCACACCAACGAAGGGTATTGAAAATCGCGACCTCAAAACATCCATCACCACGGTGCTGGCAGTATTGCAGGCAATAACCACAGCATCTATCTGTTCACGCGCGATCAGACCACCGACGACTTTGGAGGTTCGTTCTATTAAGTCATCGGGCGAAAGGTTGCCATAGGGAAACCCGGCGTTATCAGCACAATAGGTGATGGAAATGTCCGGGGCCTGTTGACGCAACTCGCGGGCAACGCTCAAACCACCAAGGCCCGAATCAAACACACAGACATTGTATGATTTCACCGGCTTGGTCATTTTGAGCGCTTGTGCTGGCGCACCAGTGACGCCACCACTCCTCGAAGCGTGCGAATTTCCTGTTCACTCAGGTTTGCCCGCTGAAACAGGTTGCGTAAATTGCGCACCATCGACGGGCGGCGCTCCGGCGGCCTGAGAAATCCTGCTTCATCGAGTTCTTTTTCCAGATGCTCAAAAAATCCGACCAGCTCCTCTTTCGTTGCCGGCCACGACCCGGCCAGCCGCAAGCCTGCTTGCTTGACCGCACCATCTTCGCGGCTGCCATCTCCCAGGCTCCAGTTGCCAAGTTTGAACCATTCGTAAGAATTTAGCAAAACCGCCTGAGCAAGATTGAGAGAAGCAAATTCAGGGTCAACCGGTGCCATGATTATACTGTCGGCAAGCGTGATATCATCATTGGTAAGACCACTTTTTTCGCGCCCGTACAAAATCCCCACACGCTGGCCAAGGGCTGTACGCTCGCGCATGTCTTTTGCGGCATCTTCCGGCGTCAATACGGCTTTTGCAAGATCACGACCGCGTGCGGTGGTGGCATAGACATGATGGAGATCACTGATAGCTTGCGTGGTTGAATTAAACACCTGCGCATTATCGACCACATGGGTTGCCCCGGCAGCGGCTTTAGTGGCCCATTCACTGGGCCAGCCATCACGCGGGTTAACCAGCCGCATTTCGTTCAGGCCAAAATTGGCCATGGCGCGGGCAGCGGTTCCAATATTCTGCCCCAGTTGGGCTTCCACCAGAATTATCGTTGGTTGAACTTCGTTCATCGTCAAGTTTCACATTCAATGTATAATCAGCCTGTTCACTAACATTATATATTGATCTGAGAAACAAACGATTTACGCAGCGCTATTTGCGGAACTGTGTGGGTGGAAAATACAAATGATCCTGGTTTTCAACCGCCAGATGACAGGCAATGCAAAACTTCACTTTGCCTGATCCCACCCCGTTGGTGGTGCCGAACAAGCTGCCATCAGGCATAATCATGGTATAGCGCCAGTCACCACTGACATAATTGAAACCTTCGGGCATTTTTTCCATCAAAAATAGGGGTCCGGGAAGTGTTTTATTATCATCAGTGACAGCAAAGCTGTCTTTGGCGACAATCGATCCTACCGGTAATTTTCCGGCAGCCTCATATTTTCCATAAGCGCTGGCAATGGCGTTGGCATAGTGATTGACAAACCGGCGCCCGTGGGTGGCACTTCGTAACGGGGCCCTGTTATACAATGGCCACTTCTGATAGGCGCGCGCCGCTTCAATACCTGATGAGGCATAGCTGCGTGCCATTTTTCCTTGAATTTTTTTGTAGATGGCATCAGCTTCGCCATTGCTCAAATCAGCCGGGTTGCGCAACCTGAAATGGCGGCGCGGCGCACTGCCTTCCTGATTTGGCTCGTGGGAAGCCAGCCGAACGGGCTGTTTTTCTTCAGGCGGCGTATTTTCACCACTTTGCGCCGAAACCGATAAGGTCAGCCCGGCGATGACGACGGCAAAAACCGCATATCTCGAACGACCAGCTGACGGGGAAACGCCACCCGGTTTTTTCGCCGGATCCATTGTTTTTTCCCTTCATTAGACCAGATAAACTCTTGTTAGGTTCTAATGTGGGCACTCTTTGCTGATTGTGAAAATCACAAAGCCTCACTAATGCGCGATGAGATGTTATGCCTCTTGAAGATTGCCGGCACCCGCCGTGCGAATCGTTTCCTTGACAGTCTCGAACTTGTTGACCAGATGGCGTTTGAGAACCTCGCTTAAAGCTGCACCGTTGCGGGCAACCAAAGCGGCAATAATTTCTTCGTGTTCACTCACCGCCTGCTCCCAGCGCTTTTTTGATATGTTGGCCACATAACGCGCACGCCGCACCCGGCCCGACAGACTGCGATACATACTGGTCAGGGTTGCATTATCGGCGGCGGCAAGAATTTGATTGTGTATTTCCTGATTGCAGCGGAAATACTCCGGCATTTCTTTAGCCTGATAGTGGAGTATCATCTGATCGTGCAACTGACGAATGGCATCTATGGCCGCATCAGAAATGCGCTCACAGGCCAACTCGCCGGAAAGTGCTTCCAGCGCCCCCATTACCGGAAAAGCCTCTTCAAGGTCTTCCAGCGTCAACTGCGATATGGTTGCACCCTTGTTGGGGGTGAGTGTAATCAAACCCTCAGACGCCATCACCTTCAAGGCCTCACGCAACGGCGTGCGAGAAACCCCAAATTTTGCCGCGAGATTTTGCTCCGGCACTTTGGTGCCGGGCTCAAGATCCCCTGTCACAATCATTTCACGCAGACGGTCAATCAGTTCATCGTGTAACGAGCGGCGCACGATCATGGCAACCTCCATCAGATCAGTCAAAACCAGTCTCCTTCAGATGTTGTTTTAATACCATGGCCACGTGATGCGCCTTTTGCTGGGCGCCATGGCTGATTTGAGCGCGGCACGAAGTGCCATCGGCAACAATGAGTGTGGCGTCGTCAGCCGCACGCACAGCGGGCAACAAAGCCGCCTCCGCCATCGCCATCGACGTATCATAGGTTGCAGCACCATAGCCAAAGGCACCGGCCATGCCGCAACAACTCGATTGCACGACCTCAACCTCCAGCCCCGGCACAAGTGCCAGCACTTTCTCAACTGATCCCATGACGTCGAAAGCTTTTTGATGGCAATGACCGTGCAGCAGTGCTTTTGAAGCGGACGCTTTTTGCAGTTTCAAATCAAACCTGCCCGCGTCGATTTCGTTTGCGACGAATTCCTCAAACAGAAATGCAGCTTTGCCCGCAGCCTTTGTATCTTTGCCTGGCAACAGGCTTTGAAACTCATCACGCAGCGATAAAAGACAAGATGGTTCAAGGCCGACAATGGCTATGTTACGCTCAACATATGGTTTTACCGCAGCTAAAACCCGCGTCATTTCAGCTTTTGCCTGATCCACCAGTCCCGCTGACAAAAACGTGCGGCCACAGCACAAGGGACGCGTCCCCTGCTCCGCATTGAGGTGATGAACGCGATATCCCGCCGCTATCAGCACATCACGCGCAGCAGCTAGATTTTCGGGCTCAAAATACCGACTAACCGTATCAGCAAACAGCACGACTTCTTTGCCATTTTCAGGCCCTTCTATCGCAGGTGGTGAAAATATGTCGCGCCGCCACTTTGGCAAAACGCGTCTGGCGCTGAACCCGGTAATCCATTCACTCAATGCGCCCAGGCCGGGCAATTGGTCACGCAGGTTCAACAGGCCGGAAATTCTGCTGGCATAAGGCGCGTAGTGCGGCAGGTAAGCCACCAGACGATCATGCAGCGACAAGCCATGTTTTTGCTGGCGCTGGTTCAACACTTCGATTTTCATCTTTGCCATATCAACGCCGGTAGGGCATTCACGTTTGCAGCCCTTGCACGACACACACAGTTTCATGGTGTCGATCATCGCATAGCTGGTAAACGCATCCGGTCCCAGTTGTCCCGACATTGCCAGTCTGAGAGAATTGGCGCGGCCACGGGTGCTGTCACGTTCATTGCGGGTAACGCGAAAAGACGGACACATGGTGCCAGCATCAAATTTGCGGCAGGCACCATTGTTGTTACACATCTCAATGGCACCCTGAAACCCGCCGCCAGCGCCATAATAATCCGACCAGTCAAAGGCGGTTTTGACCTCCGCAACCTGATAATCCGCAGCGTAACGAAACAGGGAGCGATCATTCATTCTGGGTGATTTGACAATTTTACCAGGATTAAAAAAATCTTTTGGATCAAAGAGTTGTTTTATTTCCTCAAAGGTCTGAATTAACTTTTTTCCATACATCTTCTCATGAAATTCCGAGCGCACCAGCCCATCACCATGTTCACCGGAATGTGCACCTTTGTATTCCCTCACCATATCGAAAGCCTCTTCGGCAATCGCCCGCATGGTGTTGGCATCATGTTCAAGTTTCAAGTTGAGAACCGGACGCACATGCAGACACCCGACAGACGCATGGGCATACCAGGTGCCAATTGTATTGTGTCTGGCGAACACCTCGGTAAGACGTTTGGTATAGTCTGCCAGATGCTCCAGCGGCACGGCGCAATCTTCAATAAACGACACCGGCTTGCCTTCAGATTTCATCGACATGACAATGTTGAGACCAGCTTTGCGCAATTCCCACAATGCTTTTTGCCGCTCTGGATCAATCACCTCAACCACCGCATCGGCTAAACCCAGATCCCCCATGAGGTCACCAAGCTGTTTCAATCGCCGGAGATTTTCGCCATGATCATCTTCAGCAAATTCAACCAGCAACAATGCATCCGGGCGACCTTGCACAAAGTTTTCAATCGTCTTGCGATAGATCGGAATGTCGCGGGCCAGCTCCATGATGGTGCGGTCAACCAGTTCAACCGCTGTGGGCTTCAATTTGACGATATGTTGCGCTGCATCCATGGCGCCGTAAAACGTCGGGAAATGACAGACACCGACAACTTTGTTTTGCGCTATCGGTGACAATTTCAGTTTCAACTTTGTCGTAAGACCGAGTGTGCCTTCAGAACCGACCATAAGTTCAGCCAGATTGATGTCTTTGTCACCGGGTACCAATGCATCAATATTATAGCCACCGACCCGCCGCGTCAGGGTTGGAAACCTCGCGGCAATTTCGTCTGCGTCACGCCGACCGATTTTGAGGAGTTCGCTCACCAGTTTCGATGAAACATCATCGCTGGCCAAAGGCCCAAAATGAAACCTCGATCCTCCCGACAGGATCGCATCGAGTGAGGCTACATTATCGCGCATAATGCCATAGCGAATTGATCTGGTGCCGCACGAGTTGTTACCAGCCATACCACCGATGGTCGCCCGGCTGGCGGTGGAGACATCAACGGGAAACCACAAGCCCTTTGATTTTAATCTGGCGTTGAGATGATCAAGCACAATACCCGGCTCAACCTCGCAAGACCTTTGTTCAGGGTCAAAAGATATTAGCCGGTTAAGATATTTGGACATATCCAGCACCAGCGAAGCACCCACTGTCTGTCCGCTTTGTGACGTGCCGCCGCCGCGTGGTAAAATGGAAACACCCTCCTCGCGGGCAATCTCAAGTGCCGCTTCCACATCATCCCAGGTTTTTGGCACCACCACACCCACCGGCATAATTTGATAGATTGAAGCATCCGTTGCATACCTCCCGCGCGAAAAACGGTCAAACAGCACCTCACCTTGCACAGCTTTTTGCAGCTTTTGCGCCAGCGGCGATGAATCAGCACTTGACTTTGAGATTGTATTCATAATTCATAATACAAATATCAAACCCTTTTCGCAAGCGATCAATTACGCTCAATGAGTTAAGCCATATGAAAAACACCACCCGCACACCCGGCAGGCATTTTCTGCAAATCCCCGGCCCGACAAATGTTCCCGACCGCATTTTGCGCGCCATGGCGCAACCGATAATTGATCATCGCGGACCGGATTTCGCCACTTTAGGCCGCAAGGTGCTTGAAGGTATTAAACCCATCTTCAAATGTTCAGGCCCGGTATACATTTTCCCCGCCTCAGGGACGGGAGCCTGGGAAGCGGCCCTGATAAACACATTGTCGCCGGGAGACCATGTGCTGATGGCAGAAACCGGCCATTTCGCCACCCTGTGGCGCAATCTGGCACTAAAGATAGGCCTCGAGCCGGTATTTATTGACGGCGACTGGCGCAGCGGTGCTGATGCTGCCCAGATTGAGGAGCGTTTACGTAACGACAAGGGGCATGAAATAAAAGCCGTCTGCGTCGTCCACAATGAAACCTCAACCGGTGCTGTCACCAACATTGC
>CAZJUF010000110.1:0-9069 GCA_964549055.1 uncultured Hyphomicrobiales bacterium
AGGCTGAGCGCAACACTACCTTGTTGATGGTCACCCATGATGCCCGCATCGCGGCGCGCTGTGAGCGTATCATCACGCTTAAAGACGGGCAGATCGCTGGTGCTGCTGGAAGCGGCTTGTGATGGAGGGGGTGCAAAAGAAATCCGGGCAGTCACTGGGTTTAAGTTTTAGGTATGCGCGTCGGGAATTGCGCTCGGGATTTTCCGGGTTTGCCGGTTTTCTTTTTTGTCTGGCACTTGGTGTTGGCGGCATTGCAATTGTTGGCTCATTTTCCCAGGCGGTAAGATCCGGTCTGGCTGAAGAGGGGCGCGTACTGCTTGGTGGCGATGTTGAATTTGCCCTGTCTTATCGACAGGCGGGTGGTGACGAGCGCTCAGCACTTGATCAATATGGCCTGGTCTCTGAGGTGGCAACTCTGCGCGCCATGTTAACGGTGCCGGGCAGACAAGCGCAAAGCCTCATTCAGATCAAGGCTGTGGACGAGCGCTACCCATTATTTGGCGAGTTGGTTTTTGAACCAGAAACCAGATCAGACACCAATGCAGTTTCGGATGCGAAACTACCACAAATCAGCGTTGACTCATCGTTGCTGGCAAGCCTGCAGATAGAACTGGGCGGGCAGGTAAAGATTGGTAACCAGGTTTTTGAAGTTGGCAAAGTAATTCAAAATGAACCCGACAGAATGTCCAGTGGCTTTATGATTGGTCCGCGCGTGTTAATGAGCCGCGCCTCTCTCGATAAAACCGGCCTTATCCAGCCGGGGAGCCTGGTGCGCTGGCGCTATCGAATTCGCTTTCCTGAAACCGGATCGATAGATGCCGACGAAACTGTCGCTGCGGTAAACCAGAGGTTTCCCAAATCAGGGTGGCACATAACCACGCGCGCCAATGCCACGCCCGGCATCAGGAATTTTGTCGACCGCCTTGCGGTTTTTTTGACCCTTGTCGGTTTTACCACCCTGTTGGTGGCTGGAGTGGGCATTGCCAATTCGGTTAAAAGCTATGTCGATGCCAAGCGCTCGGTGATTGCCACCTATAAATGTCTGGGAGCTACGGGCAATTTCATCACCACCGCCTATTTGCTGCAAATCATGCTGGTGTCGGCTGTGGGTATTGGCATCGGTGTGTCGGCAGGCGCGTTGATACCATACATCGGCCTGAGCTTGCTGGCTGATATGTTGCCGGTGCCGGCAAAAGCCACCGTCTTTATCCAGCCCTTGGCGATCTCCGCGTTGTTTGGCCTGCTTACGTCTTTTGCCTTTGCCATCTGGCCCCTGGGTCGGATACGCCAGATTGCGCCATCAGCATTGTTTCGGGATTTGGTTGCGACAACGAAACAATATCCAAAACCGTTATACATATTTCTGTTTTTTATAACCTGTCTGGCCTTGGGGGCATTGTTGGTTTTCACCTCAAGTGAACGCCTGGTATCGGCCATGTTTGTTGCTGGCGCAACGGTGGGGTTTGCTGCACTGGCACTGGTTGCGATTGCTTTGATGGCTGTGGTGAAGCGATTGCCGTTGTTCAAAACCCTGGAATTGCGCCTCGCCATTTCAAATCTTCATCGACCCGGAGCTGCCACTGTCAGTGCTGTTTTGTCTCTGGGGCTTGGTTTGACCCTGTTGTTGACGTTGATGCTGATTGATAAAAACCTGGTTCAACAGCTCGGCAAAGACCTGCCCGACAAAGTGCCGTCGTTTTTCTTTGTCGATATCCAGCGCGCCCAGATAGAGCCGTTTGAAGCCTTGGTTCAAAAGTCACCTGAGGTTAGCGCTTTTTCCAAAGTACCCATGTTGCGCGGTCGCATCATGGCCATGAAGAATATTGATGTTGATAAGTTAGATGTCCCCGCCAGTGCGCGTTGGGTGCTGCATGGGGATCGCGGTATTACTTACTCCAAGACCCTGCCAGAGGGGTCCACCTTGATCAAGGGTGAGTGGTGGCGGCAAGATTATGCCGGACCACCACTGGTTTCGTTTACCGATACTCTGGCAACCCAACTGGGGCTGTCAATCGGCGACAGCATAACGGTGAATATTCTTGGTCGGAACATCACAGCAAAGATTGCGAATACGCGGGCGGTTGAATGGCGCTCCTTCGGCATCAACTTTGTACTGGTGTTCTCCCCCAACACGCTGGAAAAAGCGCCTCACACATTTTTGTCCACTGTTACACTTCCGAAACAAGGCGAGTTGGCGCTGATGAAATCAATAAGTTCGAAGTTTGCCAATATAACCTCGATCAGAGTTCGTGAAGTTCTTGGCACCGTTAATTCAATTTTGGAAAACCTGATTGTGGCAATCAGAGCTGCCAGCAGCCTGTCTTTTGTCGCGGCCATTGTGGTTTTGGCGGGAGCCATCGCCGCGGGCAGGCGTCAACGCACGTATGATGCTGTGGTTTTGAAAACACTCGGTGCCACGCGCAAAATGCTGGTGCGAAGTTATTGTCTGGAATATGGGATACTGGGGCTGTGTTCGGGGATATTTGCTCTGGGCGTCGGCAGTCTTGGCGCTTATCTGGTGGTGGAGCATGTGCTGGATGTAAAATTTGTATTTTTCCCCGGTCTCGCCCTGGTCACAGTTTTGCTGGCGGCATTGGGAACCGTGGCGGTGGGGTTGATCAGCTCATGGCGCATACTTGGAGAACGGCCAGCGGCCATTTTACGGTCACAAAACTAGTATAGGCTACAGAGTTACAACAGGTGGCTCTAATGGCTTGAGAGTTCAGGATATCCGGGATTAATATTGTTTTGCATAGCCCTTGCAAAGCTCGCGCTTAACCCCCATATTTCACCCGTGTATCGTATGAACAAATTGAGGCTTCCAAAAGGGAGTATAAATTATGTCTGATCTAAGAAACCAAGGTTTTCCTGGCGCTCAACCGACTGTCGCCCGGTCTGCATCGCACGAAATTGATGAGGGCCTGCGCGCTTACATGCTGCGTGTCTATAATTATATGGCCATTGGCCTGGGGATCACCGGGCTGGCTGCCTATGGTGCTTTTATGATGGCAGTAACGTCTGATCCAAGTCTGTCGGTTGGCCAATTGGCCAATGGCACAATGGTTACGTCTTTTGGTGCCATGCTGTTTAACAGCCCGCTGAAATGGGTGGTGATGCTGGCACCGTTAGGTCTGGTGTTTTTCCTCAGTGCTAAAATCTCCACTATGAGTGTGAGCACCGCACAGATAACATTCTGGGTGTTTGCCGCGCTGATGGGGATTTCACTGTCCTCTATCTTCCTGGTCTATACATCCACCAGCATTACCCGGGTGTTCTTTATTACCTCGGCTGCTTTTGGTGCCTTGAGCCTTTACGGCTATACCACCAAAAAAGATATCTCAGGATGGGGCTCTTTCCTGTTCATGGGATTGATTGGTATCATCATCGCCTCCGTGGTCAATATCTTCCTGGCCAGTTCAGCGCTTTCATTTGCTGTATCTGTCATCGGTGTTCTGGTTTTTGCCGGTCTTACCGCTTATGACACCCAGCAGATCAAGGAAATGTATTACGAAGGTGATAGTGCAACCGCTTCCGGGCGCAAGTCGATTATGGGTGCCTTGCGGCTCTATCTTGACTTCATCAACATGTTCATCATGTTGCTGAGCCTGTTTGGCAATCGCAACTGACCTCTTAAACGCTCAATTAAAAAGCCCTCGCGACAAATGTCTGCGGGGGCTTTTTTGTGTCTGCTCTAATACAAAGGCGCTAAATCAGCGATAATTTCGGTTTGCGGTCGATGGCCTTGAGCACCTGGTTGAGATCGTGTCCGCGTTTCAGGATCATACCACTGGCACTGATTATCCAGTAAAGACCCTGCTTACGGGCCATTTTCGGACGTTTTTCAATGCGATATAATGGAATTTCAGAAGACCGGCGAAAGATGGAAAAAACGGCTCTTTCCTTCAATGTATCGATGGCGTAATCACGCCATTCACCGGCGGCGACCCGGGTGCAGTACACATTCAATATCTGACGCAGCTCATGGCGATCAAAGCTTGTCTGTCGGGCTATCCGGTTATTCTGGTGAAGGTACACAACGCTCGACTTACCGGATCGGGCCGAGCGCGGCATGGCTATTGGTTCTGTCTCACTCAATTGCGCCTCCTTTTTGACCTTTCGCATTGATTTCATCACATCTTCCCCCCCTCTGCCACAATTGGCAAGAAATAAAAAACCAAAAAAATCACATTTTTGCCCCAGTTCAGCCCTTTGGGTGCCGCAATAATTGTCGATAAAGTCATTGTTGCCTCTATGGTCCGGCTTTTTGATGATGATCTTGGTTCTCTGCCCCCCAGCCCCCTAAGATCAAACATATGAGCCGGACCACTCTCTTTTTGGTATCGAATTACATCGATGGATGGGTCGGGCAAACTTCTGACCCCCTTGAATTAGCTGGCCCGTCCATCAATTTGAACCTTAGGCAACACAATCACGATTTTCCCCTTGATTTATCACTGTCACTAACCCTATCTGAGTCAGACTGGATTGATAATTGCGAGGGCTTTTACCGTGAGTGACAAAGAAAAAACCAAAAAACCCAAAACCGCGAAAAAACCTAAAAGCCAAAGCCACAAGTTTGAGGCCGAAGTTGCCCGCCTGCTTCAGCTTATGGTGCATTCGGTTTATTCGGAAACCGAAGTTTTTTTGCGCGAACTGATTTCCAATGCAGCTGATGCCTGCGACAAATTGCGCTATGCAGCGGTCACAAAGCCGGAACTTATTGCCAGCGACAGCGAGCTTAAAATCCGCATCCTTATTGATGCCGAAAGCAAAACATTGACCATTGAGGACAATGGTATCGGCATGAGCAAGGACGAGTTGATCTCAAACCTTGGCACGATTGCCCATTCCGGCACGCTCGCTTTTATGGAAAAAGCCGATAAGGCCGAAGATATCGGTCTGATTGGCCAGTTTGGTATCGGGTTTTATTCAGCCTTTATGGTGGCCGACAAGGTCGAGGTGATCAGTGCAGCAGCTGGAACCGGCGATGTTAACGTCTGGATTTCGGATGGTGCGGGAACCTATACGGTCGAAAAAGCCAAAAAAGGTCTGGTCGCAAAGAATTTCAGAGGTTCGAGGATAACATTGTCCTTGAAGGAGGATGCTGAAAAGTTCCTTGATACATCTGAGCTAAAGCGCATTGTCACTGCTTATTCGGATCACATCTCCTTTCCGATTGAACTTGCGGAAATTAAAGATGGCAAACAATCTGACTATGAGAAGGTCAACACCGGTAGTGCTTTATGGACGCGGCCTAAAGCTGACATCAGCGAAGAGCAGTATAATGAGTTTTTCAGATCCCGCGGTGGTGTATTTGGCGATCCGCAATTAACTATCCACTATCGCGCTGAAGGCCGCCATGAATATTCCGTGTTGCTGTTTATTCCCAAAGAGCGGCCTTTCGATCTGTTTGAGCCGTCACGCAAGAGCCAGATATCTCTATATGTACGACGGGTTTTTATCTCCGGTGATGCAGAGTTTTTACCCGGGTATATGCGCTTTGTTCGAGGCGTGATCGACAGCGAGGATATGCCGCTTAATATTTCGCGTGAAATGTTGCAGAACAATCCGATTGTCGCGTCGATCCGCAAGGCTGTCACCAATCGTATTCTTAGTGAGCTGAAAAAGCTCAGCGCTAAAAAGCCGGAAGAATTTACCGCCTTCTGGAACTCGTTTGGCCAGGTTTTCAAGGAAGGCTTGTATGAAGACCATGAACGCCGCGATCAATTGCTGGAACTGGCCATGTTCAAGACCACAAAATCAGATGGTGAGTTGCGCAGTTTAAAGACCTACGTCGAAAACCTCAAAGAAAACCAGACAGCGATTTACTATATCGCCGGTGAAGATGGCGAACAGCTCAAATCCAGCCCGCAGCTGGAAGGTTTTGTTGAGCGTGATATCGAGGTTTTGCTGCTGTCTGACCCGGTTGACAGTTTCTGGACCACCATGGTTTTGGGGTTTGAGGGCAAGCCGTTTAAATCGATCACTCAGGGTGAAGCCGACCTCGACGCTATCAAGCCGGCTGAAGATAGCAAAAAAGACGATGATAAATCAGACGAAGCCGATGAAAGTGCCACGGGAATGTTGATTGCCGCTTTGAAAAAGGCTCTGGCGGATGACGTTTCAGATGTGCGCAAATCCGTGCGCCTGACCACAAGTCCGGTTTGCCTGGTAGCGGATGCCGGTGGCCCGGACCTTGCCCTTGAAAAGATACTGGCGCAACAACAAGACGGTACTGGTGCCGGGCGGGCCAGAGTATTGGAAATCAATACCGGCCACGCACTGATCAAGAAGCTTGCAGCTCAGGTGAAAGAAAGCGGTATTTCGACAGATATCGACGACAGCGCCCGGCTTTTGTTCGATCAGGCGCGGATCATGGATGGCGAGAGCGTCAGCGATCCGGCTGCCTTTGCACAGCGATTGTCCAGCCTTATGCTCAAGGTGTTGTAAAGCTTTTATGTGGAGCGTGGTGCCCACAGGATTATGGCGGCACCGGTGAGGGCAATAAGACCGCCTGTTACATCCCAGCGATCCGGCCTTTGGCCTTCGATGGTCCACATCCACATAAGCGAGGCAACAATATAAACGCCGCCGTAAGCTGCATATGCGCGGCCGGCGTAGGTTGTGTCAATGCGGGTGAGGAAATAGGCAAAGGCTGCAAGGCTGAGCATTCCCGGTGCCAGCCACAGGGCTGATTTGTCGAGCTTGAACCAGGCCCAAAAAGCAAAGCATCCGGCAATCTCGGCAATTGCTGCAGCGATGTAAAAAAAGGCTGATGAATACATCATGATGAGTTTGCCCTCAAAAAGGTAAGGCGATCATCATCAACAAATTAGCGGTGTATGCAATACCGGTGTGATCTAACGTATCTATTTCAGGTTATCCATCATCGCAGCGGCAATGATTTCCCGATTTTCGTCACGTTGCAACAAGACCACACAGCCATCATAGCCTTGAGCTATTAATTGTGATTTTGGCAGGTTTATGGTCATTGGTTTGCCTTCCCACATGCCGATGGGCGTCATTTGGCGAACCACATTGCTATAGACAATGGTGTTGCCGCCATTTTCGCCACGGCCGATTTTTACGGTCTCCACACCCTTGAATAAAACCAGCCACAAGGTGGCCGTGCCGGATGAGGTTGATTTGATGGCACTGTCAATAGTTGCGGACACTCTTATGGCATCACCATCCACTTTCATGGAAAGTGTTATTTTCTCCTCGCGGGCAACAGTTTTTATGCCGCGCTCCACCGCACCTTTCTGATTGCCAACCACATGTATGCGGCCATTCATAACCATTTGTGGCGTATAGACCTGGCGATCACCGCGGGCGCGAGCGTAATCGCGCTGACGTTTTGAAAAAGCAGGGCTGGCAAGTGTGTCCTTCCAGCCAAGATAATCCCAGTAATCAACCGGAAAGGTGAGAGCTATGACGTCATCACGGAGTTTGAGCTTGCCGAGAATTTCATCAGCCGGTGGGCATGACGAACACCCCTGGCTGGTAAACAACTCGACTACGGTTGGGTTGGCGGACACTGCGGGAGAGACAAAAAAGCTGGCTGAGGCCAGAAAAGCCAAAGCACCCGCAATTCTGAAAAACCTCTGTCGGAGATTGATTTTCATTCTAAATTACCTGAAATCTGTTCGGTCCAGACAATATGAATTATGCGGATCAATTGCCAGTCACTTTGGGGTGAGGCTTTTGTTGGTTGTTTTCTCCTACACGGAAAGTCCTGAAGCCAGCCCAACCACTCCCAGGGTACCCTTATCGGGTGGTTGGGCGGGGGAGTGGGCTGGCTTCAGGGACTTTTTCCGTGTAGATACCAAAACTGCCTTAATCAGGCGGCAAGACGGCGCAGGACGTATTGCAGAATTCCACCGTGGCGGTAATAGTCAAGCTCGTCTTCCGTATCGATGCGGCTGAGAAGCGGTACATTGACTTTTTTACCGTTTTTATAAGTGATGGTGGCATTGAGCGTCATGCCCGGTTTCATACCTGACGAAATACCTTCGATTGTGACAAGTTCTTCGCCGGTAATCTTGAGACCTTTCCACGATTGATCGTCTTTGAAAACCAGAGGTAAAACTCCCATTCCGAGCAGGTTGGAGCGGTGAATACGCTCGAAGCTTTCAACAATAACCGCACGCACGCCCAATAATCTTGTGCCTTTGGCCGCCCAGTCGCGCGATGAGCCGGTGCCATATTCCTTGCCCGCAAACACCACCAGCGGTGTTTCGGTTTCCAAATAACGCATGGCGGCATCGTAAATTGTCATCTTTTCGCCCGATGGATGATGAATGGTGTAACCGCCTTCAACGCCGGGGACCATCTGGTTTTTGATGCGCACGTTGGCAAAAGTGCCGCGCGCCATCACCTGATCATTGCCGCGCCGGGAGCCGTAAGAATTAAAATCTGAGGGCCGGACCTGGAAATCGCGCAGGTATTCACCCGCTGGTCCATCCTGTTTGATGGCGCCGGCTGGCGAGATGTGGTCGGTGGTAATCGAATCTAAAAACAGCGATAAAACCCGCGCTTCGATAATATCCTTTACCGGTTCCGGCTCCATGGTCATGCCATCAAAATAAGGTGGTTTTTGCACATACGTTGATCTTGGCTGCCATTGATAGGTTTTGCTGGGGGCAACCTTGATTTTGCGCCAGGCGGCATCACCGTCAGATACAGTGGCATAGCGTGAAATGTACTGTGATCTTTTAACCGATTTGCGCACGGTTTTTGCGACCTCGGCTGTTGTTGGCCAGATGTCTTTGAGATAAACCGGCTTGCCTTGTTTGTCGGTCCCAAGTGCGTCTTTGGTGATGTCCACATTCATGTTGCCGGCAATGGCGTAGGCGACAACCAGAGGCGGGGAAGCGAGATAATTGGTTTTGATTTCAGGCGAGATACGGCCTTCGAAATTTCTGTTTCCTGACAGTACAGAAGCCAGAACAAGGTCATTTTCGATGTTAACGTCCGAAATCTCTTCGGCCAGAGGACCGGAATTGCCGATGCAAGTGGTGCAGCCGTAGCCAACCAGGTTGAAACCCATCTTGTCGAGGTCATCTTGAA
>CAZJUF010000111.1:0-9069 GCA_964549055.1 uncultured Hyphomicrobiales bacterium
AGCAACAGGCATCAGGTCCGCTGGCAGGCATGCGGGCGATCGAACTGGGGTCAACTGTTGCCGGACCGTTTTGTGCCCGCCTGCTGGCGGACTTTGGTGCCGATGTTATCAAGGTCGAGCAGGGCGAAGGCGATGCCGTGCGCTCGATGGGACGCCAGTGCAAGGGGCGTTCACTTTATGGCACATCGATATTACGGGGAAAGCGCGCTGTCTCCATAAATCTGCGCACCGACAAGGGCCGCGCCCTGGTGCGCCGCTTGTGTGAAACCGCAGATATTGTCATTGAAAATTTTCGCCCCGGCACCCTGGAGCGCTGGGGTCTTGGGTATGACACCTTGAGCAAGGTCAATCCGGGGCTTGTTATGGTGCGCATCAGCGGGTTTGGGCAGGATGGCCCTTACAGCAGTCGCGGCGGTTATGGCGTTGTCTGCGAGGCGGTCAGTGGCTTGCGCGAAATTACCGGAGACCCGGACCGGCCACCGCCGCGCGTTGCCACGTCGCTGGCTGATTATATCGCTGGGCTCTATGGTGCTTTTGGCGCGGTGATGGCGTTGCTGGATCGCACTCACACCGGGCAAGGACAAGTGGTCGATTCAGCGCTTTATGAAGGTTCTTTCAGTTTCATGGAGCCGCATATTCCTGCGTTCCAGCAACTGGGAGAGATTGCCCGGCGGGCAGGCTCGCGGTTGCCCGGCAATACACCCAATTCTCTTTATGAGAGCCGCGATCACCGTCAAATCGTACTGGCGGCAGCATCAAACCCGGTTTTTGCCCGTCTGGCTGCGGCCATGGGCCAGCCTGAACTGGCGCAGGATCCGCGTTTTGCCACTGCCCTGAAGCGGGTGGAGAACGAAGATGCCTGTGATGCGATTATCGCGCAATGGACGCGCTCGCTTGATCTGGAGACGCTTGAAGCAGCACTAATGGAGGCACAAGTTCCCGCTGCGCCGATCTATTCGATTGAGGATATTTTCAACGATCCCCACTATCGCGAGCGCGATATGCTGGTGGATGTGGAAGACCGTGTGCTGGGGCCGGTGACGGTTGCCGGTATCGTACCCAAATTGTCGAAAACGCCGGGTGCGGTGCGCTGGGCCGGGCGCGATATTGGTGCCGATACAGCGGATGTTCTGAAAGACGAACTCAGCCTTGATGATGCTGAAATTGAAGCGCTGGTCCGTGACGGTGTCGTTGTCGCCCCTGAGCTTGCGGCAAGGGGAGAAAAACCATGAGTTTAGATGATATGGTCAAGGATTTAAAGGCGCGCGAAGCCCGAGCGTTAGCCATGGGCGGGCCGGATCGGCTGGCCCGGCGCAAGGCGCAAGGCTTGCTTAATGCGCGCAGCAGGATCGAAACGCTGATTGATCCCGATAGCTGGGTTGAAACCGGGTTGCTGGCGGTATCCTCCATGGTGCCGGAAGATCGCGACAGAACTCCGGCTGATGGCAAGGTTGCCGGGTTTGCCAAGGTCGACGGGCGCATGGTGGGCATTGCCTCCAATGATTTTACCGTCAAGGGCGCCTCGTCCAGTGCCACAAATATGAAAAAGATCGGCCATGTTAAACGGGTGGCAACGGAGCGCGGTTTTCCGATGGTGTTCTTCGGCGAATCTTCCGGTGCCCGCATGCCTGACAATATGGGCGCAAAAGGCATGGGCAGCAATCTGGGCCAGGACCCGCAGCAATATGTGCGCACCCGCCAAACACCGTGGGCCTCAGCCGTGCTTGGACAATGTTACGGCTCATCGGCGTGGTACACCTGTCTGTCTGATTTTGTCGTCATGCGCAAAGGGGCAATCATGGCAGTGGCCAGTCCCGGACTGGCTTCATTTGCCATTGGCCAGGAAGTTGAAGCCGAGGAGTTGGGTGGCTGGAAATTGCACAGTGAGGTTTCCGGCCTGATTGACCGGGTGGTTGAAACGGATGAAGAGGCGATTGCCGAGATCAGGCGGTTTTTGAGTTATATGCCGTCGCATTGCAATGAGCCGCCGCCGCGCGCTGCCGTGCCAGCGGGCAGCGATGAGGGCGGCAGCCGGATTTTGGACATACTGCCGGAAAGCCGTAAACGCGCTTATGACGTGCGTAAAATCATTGCCTGTCTGGCTGATCTTGATAGCTTTTTCGAATTCAAACCAAAATTCGGGCGCACGGCGGTGACCGGTCTTGCGCGCATGGACGGGCGCACCGTCGGCTTTATTGCCTCCAACCCCATGGGCAAGGCCGGGGCGCTGGATGTGGCCGGGTGCGAAAAGGCGACGCGGTTCACCGTCATGTGCGACAGCTTCAACATTCCGCTCATTTTGCTTGTGGATACGCCGGGCTTTGTCATCGGCATCGAGGGCGAGAAGCAAAAGGCACCGGGAAAAATCATGAACTTCATGCAGGCGTTGCAGATGTGCACCGTGCCAAAACTTTCCATCATCATGCGCAAGAGCTACGGCCAGGCATATTTAAATATGGGCGGCGGGCGCAACTCGGATGATGTTGCCCTGTGGCCAACCGCCGAAGTCAGTTTTATGGATGCCGGTTTTGCCACTGAAATTGTCACATGGGGCCAGCAGGTATCTGACGAGCGCAAGCAAGAGATACGTGCAGGCATGGAAAAGGACAACTCCGCCTATGGGCTGGCCGAAATCTATGCAGCTCAGGCGGTAATCGATCCGGCACAGACGCGGCGATATCTGATCCAGCAGCTTGAAATTCACCAGATGCGCCTGTCCGGCGATATCGGGGCGCACCGTATGGCCGCGTGGCCGACAACTTTTTAAACAGGGGAGAAAAATTCATGGCGACAACCAATGTCACTTCAGAGGTCATCGGTACCGTATGGAAAGTTGAAAAAAACGTAGGCGACAGTGTTGCGGAAGGCGACCTCATCATGATTTTGGAATCGATGAAAATGGAGATACCCGTTGAGGCTCCGGTTGCCGGTACGCTTAGCGAGATCAAAGTCGCACCAGATGTTTCGGTGGAAGAGGACCAAATCCTATGCCTGATCGAAAGCTAGAAAAGGGCAAAGGCTTCTGGGCCGAACAGATTTCGGAATTATCGCAGCGTCGCGCCTTTGCCGCCGAGATGGGGGGGGTGGAAAATGTCAAGCGTCAGCATGACGCCGGTCGGCTGACGGTACGCGAGCGTATCGCGCGTTTAAGTGATGCAGACAGCTTTCGCGAAATTGGCACACTGGCTGGAACCGGCGAATATGACGACAATCTCAAGTTAAAAAAAGTAACGCCCGCCACCTATGTGGCTGGAACTGCGCGCATTGATGGTCGCCCGGTGGCCATCGGCGGTGAAGATTTTACCGTGCGCGGTGGCATCAGTTTTGGTGCCATGCGCCGCAAGGGCGGGCAGGGCGGCTATATCGAGGACCTTGCCCACCACTACAAGATGCCGCTGATAAATCTCATTGATGGTGCTGGCGGCTCGGTCACATCAGCCAAGCGGCGCGGGTTTGTCGTCTTTCCCGGCGTCGACGGGTTTGAGCGCTCGGTCGAGTTGCTGGGCGAGGTTCCGGTAATCTCGGCTGTGCTGGGAACGGCGGCAGGCGGACCGGCAGGTCGCGCCATCCTGGCGCATTTTTCCGTTATGGTTGAGGGCACAAGCCAGATATTTGCAGCCGGACCACCGGTGGTCAAACGCTCTTTAGGGCAGACAATTACCAAGGAGGATTTGGGCGGGCCGGAGGTTGCGGTCAAAAAGGCAGGCTCCATACACAACTCGGCCGCGAGCGAGGAAGACGCTCTTTTACAGATCAGGCGTTTCCTGAGCTTTATGCCACAAAATGTATGGGAGCTGCCACCGGTGCTGCCGGTTGAGGATCCGGTTGAGCGCTGTGAGGAAGCGCTTTTGGGGCTGGTGCCGGAAAAGCGGACGCAACCGTATAATATGAAAAAACTGATTTCGCTGGTGATTGACCACGGTTCAGAATTTGAAATCAGACCAACCTTTGGTCGAGCCGTCATCACCATGCTGGCACGGCTGGGCGGGCGGCCTGTGGGGATTATAGGCAATAATCCGATGATCTATGGCGGTGCCATGGATGCGGATGCCGCGCGCAAGCAAATTCACTTTATGGAATTGTGCGACACGTTCCACATCCCGCTGGTGTTTCTGGTCGATGTGCCGGGTTTCATGGTCGGTCTCAAGGCCGAGCAGGAAGGCACGTTGCGCGAGGGCATGCGCGTTGTCTACACGGCGGGGCAGTTGAAAGTGCCGACGCTGACGCTTGTTATTCGCAAATGCTACGGCATGGCTGGAATGGCGACCTGCAACAAGAATGATATTGACCTGAAACTTGCCTGGCCCACTGGCGAATGGGGGTCATTGCCGGTCGAAGGTGGCGTGGCCGCAGCCTTTCGCCGCGAGATTGCCGCCGCGGATGATCCCAAGGCGCGGGAAAAAGAGCTGGAAGCTGAACTGCGTGCCCATGCCTCGCCCTTCCGCACCGCCGAAGCTCTGGGCGTGGAAGAGATCATAGACCCGCGCGAGACCAGACCCATCCTGTGCGAATACATTGCGCTGGCTGAACAACGCCTGAAGATCAATCTTGGTCCCCGGGCAAAAGCAGGGGTTGCGCCATGAGGGGGCGGGTATGAGTATTGCCAAGGTATTTATTGCCAATCGCGGCGAAATCGCCTGCCGGATCATACGCAGTTGCCGGGCGATGGACATAAAAACGGTGGCAGTGTTTTCGGAAGCTGACGCCGATGCCCTGCATGTGAGTGAAGCCAGTCACAGTCTTGAGATTGGCCCGGCACCGGTGGCGAAAAGCTATCTCAATCAGGATGCCTTGTTGATGGCGTTGCGGGTTTCCGGCGCCGATGCGGTACATCCGGGATACGGGTTTTTGGCAGAAAATGCGGGTTTTGCCGCAGCGGTGGAAAACATGGGGCGTATCTGGATCGGCCCGCAACCCCAAACCATAGAGGCGATGGGGGACAAAGAACGAGCGCGTGAAATCGCCCGTGCCGCCGGTATTCCTGTGGTGCCGGGGAGTAGGCGGTTTTCACCCGGCGATACGGCTGGATTGGCTGCTGCAGGCGAAGAAGTCGGATATCCGCTGCTGGTCAAGGCGGCAGCTGGTGGTGGTGGTATTGGCATGCGTCTGGTTAGCAATCCTGAAAACCTTCAGGCCCAGGTCGAGACCACGCAGAGCCTGGCCGAGCGCAGCTTTGGCGATGGTACGGTCTATCTCGAACGCTTTATAGCGCATGCCCGCCATATCGAAGTTCAGGTCTTCGGCTTTGGCGATGGTCGTGGTGTGCATTATTTTGACCGAGATTGTTCAGTGCAGCGCCGGTTTCAAAAGGTTATCGAGGAAGCACCAGCACCGGGACTTTCTGCGGAAACACGCGCGAGTTTGTGCGAGGCAGCATTGGCGCTGGTCGCTCATGTCAATTATCGCGGTGCGGGAACAGTGGAGTTTATTTATGACCGGCAAGCGGAGACGTTCTATTTTCTGGAGATGAACACGCGCATACAGGTTGAACATGCGGTTACCGAGATGATTACCGGGGCCGATCTTGTTGCCGCCCAGATCGAACTGGCGGCGGGAAACCTCGTGTTGCCGGAACAGGGAGATATTTCAACGGATGGCCATGCCATTGAATGCCGCATTTATGCCGAACGCCCGGAGAAGAAATTCCTGCCATCACCGGGAGAACTGAAGCGCTTTGACTTTCCTGAGGAAAGCGCCGGGTTGCGCATCGATACCGGGTTGCGGCAGGGCGATCGTATCACGCCATATTATGATCCGATGATTGCCAAAGTCATTACGCGGGGACAGAGCCGCAATGATGCCATTGCGCATATGTTGCAGGTGCTGGACGAAATCAGGATCGAAGGTGTTTCGACAAATCTGGAGTTCCTTGGTCAGGTTTTGCGCGACCGGGTTTTTTGTCAGGATCTGGCGACCACGCGCTATGTGGATGAGGGAAGTTACCGGCTTGAAGCGTCCGGTGCATCCTGAGCGATGCGGTAAACCACTACGGGAGGGATTAGAATGTCAATTCGGTTGAGTTCATATGAACAGGAGATGCTGGAGGGAAAATTCGGCTGGCCGCGTCAGTTTGCCATGGAGCAGATCGTCACGGTTGGAAACTTCTTTGATGCGGGCGATTGCGTTGAGATCGCTCAGGTGCATCTGATGGCGGACACGGAATCGCTTGGCGAAGACGGGGTTTTGTTTCTCGAAAAGCTGGCCGGGCATTCCGAGGAGGAGCGTCAGGTCAAGGTGCCAACAGTGACCGACCCGCGCGGGATTGATTTCGAGCACTATAAAGCTCTTGGCCAGAGCGATGCTCAGGCCGAACTCGAACAGCGCGCCATTGACGCATTTCGAGCACTTGGCGTGATGATGACTGATACGTGCATCAATTATCAAACGATCATGCCGCCGGTGCTGGGCGAACATCTGGCCTTTGGCGATACCGGTTCGACAATCTACGCCAATTCGGTTCAGGGCGCGCGCACCAATTTTCAAGGTGGACCTTCGGCACTTGCCTCGGCACTGACCGGGCGCGCACCGCGATATGGATTTCATCTTGATGAGTGCCGCCGCGGCAGCAAGATATTCAAGGTGAGCGATCGTCCTGATGATTTTGCCCAGTGGGGCGCACTTGGCGGCATCATCGGGCGGCAGATGGATTCTTACTGGGATGTGCCGGTGATTGAAATGGCTTCTCTCGATCAAAGACCGAACTCGGACGAACTCAAGCATTTTGGTGCCGCTCTGGCGAGCTACGGTTCAACGCCGCTGTTTCATATGCCCGGTGTAACACCGGAAGCTGCCGACGGGCGCGTGGCGCTGGTCGATAATCCACAAACCATGGCCGCCATCGGCAAAGACGATATTGATGCCTTCATCGAGGCTTACTGGCCGGCAGATGACGTTGTGGACGTGGTGGTGTTTGCGGCCCCGCAATTGTCGTTGATTGAAATTGCTGCGGTTGCTGATTTACTCGATGGCCGGCAAATCCATGAAAAAGTTGCCGTGATCGCCACGGTGTCGCCGGAAGTTAAATCCGCGGCTGATCGCATGGGAGTGACAGCGAAATTCGAGGCGTCAGGCGCGCTGCTGCTTCAGGGCGTATGCTTTTATCAGATGTGCGCGCGTGAAATCGGTGAAGCCAAAGGCTGGAAGCGGTTGCTGACCAATTCAGCCAAACTGGTCAACATCATTGGCGGCTATGGTTATGAACCGGTGCTGGCGTCACTGGAGAATTGTGTCGAATCCGCAATTAAAGGGAGGCTGGTGCGATGACTGAAGCTACAAAAAGCGGAATTCTCAGGGGCCATGCAGGGATTGGTAAAACAGTGCGGGGCGAAGCACTGGTAGCGCCGGATAATTTCAGTGCCCGCTATGATCTCGACCGGCTCAAGGGCGTGTTCTCACGGCCGCAACACAAACTTTTCGGCCACAGCTATGTGGACAAGATCCTCATTCTCAATGCCGCCAAAGGCGGTGTGGCGTCGGCCTGGATGCTCAAGGAAATGGTGTCGCGCAATATGGGGCCGAAGGCGCTGATCCTCAATTTCGCCAATCCGATCATGGCGCAGGGAGCGGCTTACGCTGACCTGCCGTTGCTCGACCGTTTTGAGTTTGATGTCACCGGGTTCGTTGAAAACGGTGACATTGTCGAAGTGGATCCGGCAGCAGGAACCTTGACCAAAATCGGGGGGAAATAGCGCTGTATTGACTGTTTCAATCTTTAGAGCTATAAAGCTATAGAGTTTTAAAGATAAATGGCCTGTTCACGGCTTGTAAGAGTTGGTGTCAACGGGACCGGGAGGACGCAACAGCGTGAGCGAAACCCTTAATACATCTTCAATTGCGGAGCGTTTTTCGCAATCTTCAACCTTTGGTATGGAGAGGGTGCCGAAGTATCTCCGGTTATCCAATGCCATGCTGGATGCGATAGAATCCGGGGAATACATTCCGGGCTCGAAGATGCCGGGTGAAAGAGATCTGATGGCAACGCTTCCCGTCAGTCTCGGCACCATTCAAAAAGCCATGAATGCCCTTGTTGAACAAGGCGTTGTTTTGCGGCATGCGGGGAAGGGGACTTTTGTTTCGGGTGTCGCCATGCAGGTTGGCCGCGCTAACAAGGAAAAAGTCGCCCGGCGAGATCTTTTGCATTTCCGCTTCAGGTCGGACGATGGTCAATCGTTGCTGCCGATCTATCTGCATGTTTTTTCGATAACCAAGGTGGATGCCAAATCCGAAGGCCTCGATCCACCATGGAAAGAGTATATGAATTCCGGGGAAACATATATTCGGATTGAACGGATTTTAAATGTGGATGACCGTTTCACCGGCCTGACGCGGTTCTATCTGCCGTTTGAGCGTTATGGCTCGTTGCTGCAACGCTCATGTGAGGAGTTGAGTGGTCTCACTTTACGCGAGTTCCTCAACAAGACTTTCAATATGCCAACCCTGCGCTTTGAGCATCTGGTGCAATGTCAGCAGTTTGATTCTGATGTGTGTAGCCGGCTCGAACTTGCCAAGGGCAGTTATGGCACCTTCTGGCAGGTTCTAGGACGGTCCTACCGGGACGCGCCAGCTTCATACCAGCAGATTTTTCTGCCACCGGGACATCTGCCTCTAGAGCTATCGGAGAGGCTGGAATGACGAAACCGGTGTCACGATCGGAGCCTTTCTCCCTGGTTCCGCGTTCAGCTGAGCGCTCCATGGACAAGCCGCGCAAAAGTGGCTTGACGATGATGATGGACTGGGGCTTGCCGTTAGACGCGCAGCGGGACTGGCTCGATCTTGTGGCGCCCTTTGTTGACTTGGCAAAATTCGTCGCAGGCACTGCCCGGCTTTATGAAGAAGAATATCTGCTGCAAAAAATTGCACTTTATAAAAATCACAATATTCATCCGTTCATCGGTGGCCAGTTTCTTGAATATGTTTTTGCAACCCAGGGTCTGGGAAGCGCGAAGCCGTATTTTGAGGAAGCCAGACGATTGGGTTTTGAAGCGATTGAAGTGTCTGACAATTGCGTGCCTCTCGACACGCAGTCGCGTCAGACCCTGATACGCACCGCTGTTGACTGTGGTCTTGAAG
>CAZJUF010000112.1:0-1528 GCA_964549055.1 uncultured Hyphomicrobiales bacterium
AAAAGCAGTACGAAGAAGTGTTGGCGCAGATGAAAGGTACTCTCGATCAGACCCGTGAGCATTTTGGCAGCACATCTGAAGATATGAGCAAGGCAGCCAATCTTGCCACCAAACAGCTTGAAGAGACCCGCGACGAATTAAGACGGACAATTCTGGAGCTGCCCGACGAAACAAAGAAAAGTGCCGCCGCCATGCGTCAGGTTATTGCTGATCAGATCGGCGCTCTCACCACCCTGTCGATGGTTGTGAAAAAGCACAGCAATCAATCTGATATTGCTCCTGCAACCCAATTCAACATTGCAGAACCAGCCGTTGCATCGGCGCAACCTGCCGCATCGGCGCAACCCGCCGCACCGGTGCCCAGCCTGCTGCCAAAATCACCCTCGGCTCAACCCGCCCCTTCCAGCGACAGCTTCACTTTGTCGCCTAACCCATTGGGAACAAAAAAGACACCGGCGGCAGAAATCAAATCCTCACCGGCAATAAGCAACAATGCTGATGGCTGGGCTCTGCCTGACCTGCTGGCTGCCATCGGCAAGCCCGCAAAGGACGGTGATTTGGCTTCATTCGCTGCATCGAACTCAGTCACCACGGGCGCAGGCAAAGAAGAGCGTCCAGCTCTGCATATTATCGAAAACCTCAACTCACTGTCCGTTGATCTGGCACGCGCACTGGATCACGAGGCACCGATTGACTTGTGGCACCGCTACAAGAAGGGTGAACGCAATGTCTTTACCCGTCGTTTGTATACATTGCGCGGCCAACGTATTTTTGATGAGATTGAAGAAAAATACAGAGGAGACAACGAATTCAAGAGTGATGTGGATCGCTATATTCTTGATTTTGAAAACCTGCTCAATTCTATCGCCCAGTCAGATCGTGATAATATGCTGTCGGAAACTTACCTCACATCGGAAACCGGCAAAGTGTATCTCATGTTGGCTCACGCCAGTGGCCGCCTGGATTAATATCCAGCACTCATAATCAAAAACAAAAACCCGCAAACACCGTTTGCGGGTTTTTTCTGTTAAGAGTTTTGATCTACCTTGCCGATCCCTTGCATTTTATCTAAATTCAGTCTTTCGACTCAATTATCACCGCCGGAGAAAAGCGATGGAAATCAAACAGCCTTACCTATTGTTTCTCGGCGACGCCCCCGATCAACTGGCCGCAAAAACAGCCTTTGGCATCAAAGACTGGCGGCCTGAGTGGTGTCTGGGTCAATTGCGCCTCGAAGGTTGCGGCGCTGATATTGGCATAGCGGACATGACGATTGAAGAAGGGGTAAAAGCCGGCGTAAAAACCATGGTTGTTGGTATCGTCAATGCCGGCGGCAAATTTCCCGACCATTGGGTGGTCAGCATTATCGAAGCCTTGGAAGCCGGTCTTGATGTTGCCACCGGCCTCCATATCAGATTGCACGATTTACCCGGCGTCGCCGATGCTGCAAAAGCCAACGGTCGACAATTGCACGACATCCGTTATTCCGATCAAAAATTTGCCACCGGCAGCGGCATTAAACGTGCAG
>CAZJUF010000112.1:1628-8947 GCA_964549055.1 uncultured Hyphomicrobiales bacterium
GACATCCGTTATTCCGATCAAAAATTTGCCACCGGCAGCGGCATTAAACGTGCAGGCTTAAGGTTATTGACCGTCGGAACTGATTGTTCCGTCGGTAAAAAATACACCTCGCTGGCGCTTGAAAAGGAAATGCGCAGCCGTCACATCAATGCTGATTTCAGGGCAACCGGCCAGACCGGCATTTTGATCTCCGGTCGTGGTATTTCGATTGACGCGGTTATATCAGATTTCATCGCCGGGGCGGCAGAATGGATTGCTCCTGAAAATGACGCCGATCACTGGGATGTCATTGAAGGACAAGGCTCCCTGTTCCACCCCTCTTTTGCCGGTGTCACACTTGGTCTGCTCCATGGATCACAACCTGATGCCTTTGTCGTCTGCCACGAGCCAACCCGCACCAATATGCGCAATGTCAAACACCCCATCCCCTCAATTGAGCAGGTGATTGAACGCACAATCCTCGAAGGCAGTCTCACCAACCCCAAAATTCGCTGCGTTGGCATTTCGGTTTTCTCAGCGGCCCTGGAAGATGAAAAAGCCCGCGCCTATATGTCTGAGCTTTCAACCCGGTACGCGTTGCCCGTAACCGATCCGGTGCGCTATGGTGCCGGACCGATTGTTGATGAAATACAGCGCGTATTTTCTTATCCGGGTAATTCGTAAACATGGGTCCTGTTTTAACCGTCAAGGCCGAGACCTGGCCAACGCGGGGCACATTTCGCATTGCCCGGGGCAGTCGTACACAAATTACCGTGGTTGTGGCAACTTTTGAGTTTGAAGGCATCATTGCGCGCGGTGAATGCGTCCCCTACCCGCGATATGGCGAAACCGTCGACGGTGTCATAAAAGACATCATGTCGTTGGCCGATCAAATTTCCGATGGCCTCACCCGTGATGAATTGCAATCGATAATGTCACCGGGTGCCGCCCGCAATGCGCTCGATTGCGCTTTTTGGGATCTGGAAGCCAAAATCAGTGGCAAAAGCGCCTTTGAACTGGCCGGCATCACCAACCCGACTGAACTTGTCACCGCCTACACCATCAGCCTCGACACTCCAAAAGCCATGGCCAAAGCAGCGCATGAGGCGCACGACAAACCCCTGCTCAAATTAAAACTTGGTGGTGAGGGTGATTTTGAACGCTTGAAAGTGATCAGAGCCGCTGTGCCAGAAAAGCGCCTGATTGTTGATGCCAATGAAGGCTGGAGCGGCGATCAACTCAAGCCCTATATTGACGCCTGCATCGATGCCAGCATTGAGCTGATTGAACAACCCCTGCCCGCTGATTGCGACGACGACCTGCTGGGGCTGGAAAACACGCCGGTGATTTGCGCCGATGAATCTGCGCATGGCCTCGCGACACTGGCGCAACTGACCGGAAAATATCAGTCAATCAACATCAAGCTAGACAAGACCGGTGGCCTGACAGAAGCCTTAAAAGTTGCGACAAAGGCCAACGAAATGGGTCTTGAGATCATGGTTGGCTGCATGCTGGCCACGTCTTTGGCCATGGCCCCGGCAATGGTCGCGGCCCAAAGCGCATCCGTCGTTGACCTCGATGGACCATTGTTATTGGAAAAAGACCGCGAAAACGCAATTAAATACCTCGGCAGCCGTATGTTATTGCCTTCTCCCGGTTTGTTGGGTTAACCTGAACCCCGGTCGTAGAAATATCATTTTTGCTCTTTATAACCAATCCATAACTATTTCCACCTATGGTTGTTACACGTAAACGAAACCCTGTATTTTTTTGCCCATTGAGGTGCGGTATTGGATATGTCCGAGGATAAAAAAACCCCTTCTGTCGCCACCGATGACTATGAAGCCATTCAGACAGCGGTGATGGAAACCGAAACCGGCCGCTGGTTCTTGAGCGAATTTGCCGAGCGCAACCGCGTTGCCGACACCACCATTTTGCTTGAAGCCATCAAAAAGCTTGAAACCGTGGTGGCCGAAAAGGAAACCGTAGCCAGCGCTGACCCCGATGTCGAAAAAATCCGCTTTGACATCGTTGATATGGCCAATGCCATTGCATTGACAAAGCAGGAAATCGCCGGAATTAAATCCTGTAACGGCGACGACAGTAAACTCGATTGCGCAACGGCTGAACTTGACGCCATTGTTGTTGCCGCCGAAACCGCCACATCGGAAATCCTGAACGCTGCTGAAAGCATTCAGGAAGTTGCCTGGACCATGCGCGAAGAAGGTGCCAAGGACGTTGATTTCGACAAGCTTGATGCACTCGCCACCGACATTTACATGGCCTGTTCGTTCCAGGATATAACCGGCCAGAGAACCACGAAAGTCGTTGGCGTCTTACAGTTCCTCGAAAGCCGCATCATCGCGATGATGGAGATTTGGGGTATTGAAAGCGTTGATTTAAAGCCGGAGCCGCAGGAAAAATCATATACCTGTGACAGCCATCTTCTCAATGGTCCCGCACTGGAGGGTGAAGGTGTCGATCAGGATGATATCGACCTGATGATGGCCGATGAAGAAGAATTGTTCGATGCCGTAGCTCAACCCGTGAGTGAGATGGAGCCCGAAATCATTATTTCGGATGAAGTTGAACTGAATGAGGATTTGCAGCTAGAGGAAGTTGCAGAAGTTGCCGTAGTGGTGAGTATCGAAGATACTGAAATTATCGCAGATACTGAAGTTATCGCAGATACTGAAGTTATCGCAGATACTGAAGTTATCGCAGAGGAAATTCAAGTTTCAGTGGAAATACCGAACATTGACGACCTCAGTCAAACCGACAAAATGGCGCTTTTCACTTAAATCTGTCTTTCAGACCGGCGGTTACCATATGCCAGGTAATTCCCAGATTGCGAAACTCATGCAAGGCAAAAGGCGATAGTCTTTCCCGCGGCAAGACGACATCTTCTCCACCAACAAGTTCGGCCAGTTGTTTGCCCATAGTTGTTGCCATGGCAATACCGCGCCCGTCATACCCCATTCCAGCGTAAGCATTGTCGCCCAGTTCAATCAGGTTAGGGCGATGGTTTTTGGTGATCGCCACCAGCCCGCCCCATTCAAATTCCCATTCGATATTTTCAAGTTGCGGGAAGATTCTGATCGCTTCTGTCTGCAAATGCCTGGTGTCCGCCTGTTGCACTGTTGGTGAAAACGCACTGCCGCGCCCGCCAATCTGAAAGCGCCCGGTTTCATCAATCCGGCAATAGATCGTCACTTCGCGCGTATCCGACAAATGATGTCCGCCCGGCAAAAGTGTCGCCAGCACTCCTTTTGGCAATGGCTTTGTTGCTGTCTGCAGGCTCGCCACCGGCACAACCTGCTTTTTTAACCCCGGCCACAGATCATCCGTATAGCCGTTAGTGGCAACAATGAGATATTGTGCCTGAACCTTTGCGCCGTTTTCGCAAACAACAACCCAGTCATTGCCATTGCGCTCAATCCGGCGCGCGCGCGAATTGGCAAAGATTTTTGCACCTGCCTTTTCAGCCACCCTGGCCAGACCGTGCGCATAAGACAACGGTTGCAGACTGCCGCCTCTGGCATCTTCAAATCCGCCATGAAAAAAGGTGCTGCCCATAAGCTCATGAGTTTGCGTGTCATCTTTTAATGTTACTGGCGCACCAATAGCTCCCCATTGACGCACCCATTCGTCTACTTCTTTTTTCCCGCTCTCACCGTAAGCTGCACGAAAAAAAGGTGCCCGGCGTGATGCACATTCAATCTTGTGACGTTCAATCAGGTCAAAAACCAGATCACACGCGCCATCAATCAGCTCAAGAACACGGCCTCCCCGGCCCGCCTCATAGTTCGCTTCGATTTCGGCAGGCAGAATTTTCCATCCCGGATTAACCTGACCACCGTTGCGCCCTGATGCCCCCCAGGCAATCTCGTTGGCCTCCATCACCACCACGGATTTACCTTGCTCACTTAAATGCAATGCTGCTGACAAGCCGGTGAAGCCACCACCAATAATGACAACCTCGGCTGTGGTATCCGAAATCAGTGCGGGGTATTGAGCATTCCCAACAGCCGTTTTCTGCCACAAAGACTGTCTGAAACCACGTTCTTCATCATCCATTTAAACCACCGCTAAATTTAACGTGTTGATATTATGTCAGAAAACAACTTTGGATCAATGTTGCCGCCGGACAGTGTCATGCCGATGATCTTGTCCTTGCAGTCAATTTTGCCCGCTAAGCACGCAGCCAGCGTCACCGCACCACCGGGTTCTACCACCAGTTTCAAGGTCCTAAAGGCATAGGCCACAGCTTCGCGCACCTCGTCATCACTCACCGACAACGCCCCTTTCAGCAGTCGCGAATTAATCGAATAGGTAAATTCGCCAGGAATTTCAACCAGCAGCGCATCGCAAATTGAACCCGTTGTTGCGGGATTGCTCATCCGCCTGCCCGCCACTAACGAACGCCCGGTATCGTCAAAATCAGCCGGTTCCACCCCATAGATATCCGCCCCCGGCATCATTTCACTCATGACAATGGCACTGCCCGCGGTAAGCCCGCCACCTGAACAACACACCAGATAGGCATCCAGCTTATCGCCGGTCTTTTGCAATTCCTGTACAACTTCCAGCGCCGATGTGCCTTGACCGGCGACAATATGAGGGTGCTCATAAGGGTGCACAAACACCCCGCCAAGCTCGTCAACCACCCGCGCTGCAACCTCATCTCGCTTATCATGATTGCGATCGTATACAACAATGTCCGCACCCAAAGCCCTGGTATTATCAACTTTGATGGCAGGGGCATCATGCGGCATCACAATGGTCGCCTTTGCCCCGCACAGGCCCGCCGCAGCCGCCACCCCCTGGGCATGATTGCCGCTAGAAGAAGCAATAATACCACGGGCAAGTTCTTCAGCATTCAGTTGCGAAATTCGGTTGTAGGCGCCTCTGAACTTAAACGAACCCGTGCGCTGAAGATTTTCGCATTTTAACAACAACCGCCCGCCAACGCGTGCGTTCAACATCTTCGATTCAACCAGCGGCGTTCGATGGGCAAACGGTGCAATTCGGTCCGCAGCAGCTTTGATATCGTCGAGTGTGGGTGGCAGGCTAAGATCAGGCATGATTACTCATCTCTTTTGATTTTGAAACATGAAGAGAATTTCCCTCTATCATCATTACGCTATCTGGTCATGTGAGTTTTGTAATATAATGCTGAAAATCGGTAGAATGAATTGAAGATTGCCAGAGAACATGTACCAGGTAGGGCTCGCCCGCGGACTTATTGATGATAAAACGCGCAACAACTGGACCGGCGACGGCCCCCGGCCAGTGGCCTGGGTTGCGTGGTATCCGGTTGATGACACAGCGCGCGGAGAAAAACTGTGCGTTAAATCCTCGGCAACAAACGCTGCCTTCGTCATCTTCGGCGGCGTGTTAAATGCTGATATTAACACCTCCCGCAAGACCTGGCCGGTTGTCCTGTTATCTCATGGTACCGGCGGGGCAGCCCTTGGCATGGATTGGCTCGGCGCGCGTCTGGCAGCGTCAGGGTTCATTGCCATCAGCGTCAACCACCATGGTAACACTGCCATGGAAGCCTATCAGCCAGAAGGGTTTTTGTGCTGGTGGGAACGGGCAGATGACCTCAAGCTGGCCCTAGACAAACTGGCAGTTGAAGGTGTTCTGGCAGGAGCCATGGATTTTTCCAGAGTATTTGCCGCCGGGTTTTCTCTTGGCGCATATACGGTTCTGGCTCTGGCCGGTGCCATAACCGACATTGAGCTTTTTCAGCAATGGCTGGAGACAACTGCCGCCAAAGGACCCAATGGCCCCAAAGAATTCCCGAATTTAAGTGATCATATTCCAAAGCTCATCGCCAGCAGTGCGGAGTTCAATAAGTCTCAGATGCGCCAACATGAAAATTTTGGCGACAGTCGCATAAAAGCTGTCCTGGCGCTCGCACCTCCTCCGCCAGTCAGGGCGTTTACCCCTCAAAGCCTTGAAGCCATAAATATACCGGTCCACATTGTCGTCGGCCCGGCAGACAACGAAGCCCCTCCAGACACGTGCGCATCCTGGCTGAAAACGCAGCTTGCCAACGCTCACCTCACTTTGCTCGGCGAAGATGTCGGTCACTACGTGTTTTTAGGTCAACCAACTGAGCTTGGAAAAACCACTCAACCTGATATCTGTATAGATGCTCAAGGTGTGGAAAGATCAACAATTCATCATCAAACCACCCAGATTGCGTTTAAACTTTTCGAAAGTGCGGCACAACCGGTCGCAAAATCATAGATAACGGAGACAAAAATTATGGATCTCGGAATTAAAGGCAGAAAAGCCATCGTCTGTGCCGCCAGCAAGGGGTTGGGCAAGGCGTGCGCCATGTCATTGGCACGCGCAGGTGTCGACCTCGTCATCAATTCACGCACCCAATCAACGCTTGAGGCAACGGCTAAAGAAATTGCCGATTTAACCGGCGTCAGCGTTACCGCTGTAGCTTCTGACATTAGCACGAGCGACGGACAAAAGCTGGTGCTTGAGGCTTGTCCCCATCCCGATATTCTCGTCAATAACAATGGCGGGCCACCGTTGCGCGATTACAAGGAACTTGACCGCGACGCCATGCTTGAGGGCGTCACCCAGAATATGGTGACACCGATTGAACTCATTCAAGCCACCATTGATCATATGCGCGAACAAAATTTCGGCCGCATTGTCAACATCACTTCAGGTTCAGTAAAAATGCCACTGTCCGGTCTTGATCTGTCCAGTGGTGCGCGCGCAGGTCTGACAGCATTCCTCGCCGGTGTGGCGCGTTCGGTGGCCAAAGATAATGTTACCATCAATTTCCTCCTGCCTGGTGCTTTTGACACAGATCGTCTGGCTGGAAGTATCGCCAAGCGCGCCAAAGCCGCCGGCATCAGCATTGATGAGGCAAAAGCCCAGCGTGGTGAAACCATTCCCGCCGGTCGTCTGGGAGATCCGCACGAATTCGGCGAGGCTTGCGCTTTTTTATGCAGCGCGCAAGCAGGCTACATAACCGGTCAGAACCTGCTGATAGATGGCGGTGCTTTTAACGGTGCTTTCTAACGTCAGGTAAACAATCCCTATGAACTGGAAAAAGCAGGGTCCGGCATTTCTGGTTGGCGCGGGCCATGGCGCCACCCACTGGATTATTGCCACGTTTTACATGCTGTTGCCTTTCATGGCCAAGGAGCTTGATCTCAGCTATACCCAGACCGGTGGTCTTGTCAGCTTGTTTCATGGTTCGTCTTTTTTGGCCAACATTGGCAGTGGTGCAGTCGTTGATATCACCGGACGCCGGGTGCTGGTACAAGCTGCCGCTGTCGCCATCGGTGCCGGAGCGCTGGCTG
>CAZJUF010000113.1:0-8947 GCA_964549055.1 uncultured Hyphomicrobiales bacterium
CGCCAAAGCCCGGGTCGATGCTTCAACGCGGGTCTTGGTGCCGGCAGCCAGAAATTTCACCAGCCAGCCCATGAGCTTGGGCATATGGCCGGGACGGATAGACAACGGACCCAAAGGATCCACAAGCCACCATGGTACTTTTAAAAACAGCCCCGGTTCGGAAACCGGAAAAATTTGCGCGTTGGCAATAGCACCGGCACTGCCACAAGCGGTGGTATCATCGGCAGGATCACTGGAAACAACCGTGATTTCCCAACCCTGCTGGAGCAGGTGATAAGCACTGCACAGGCCAATAACACCGCTGCCGATGATGACTAGTTTTTTTGCCGGCGCAACCAAAGTCATGAGACAATCTCCAATACAACCTCAACTCAAACGAGGTCTGAACTGAACAATTACCATCAACCCGATGCGAATTTCAATCCGGCACGCCGCGCTGCGCGTTTTTGCCGCCGCCGGTCCTGAATTGGCTGGTAGGCAATCTGGCAATGCTCCGGGCAATAGGGCATTTTTGCCGACGGATTACGCCCGCAAAAATGAAACTCATCGCTGCTCGGGTCACCAATTGGCCAGCGGCAGGTTTTTTCGCTCAAGGTTAAAATCGTCGCTCTTTCACCCGGTGGAATCTGGACCTCACGAAGGGGCGCGGGCTCAGGCTCGGGCAGCGGGGCTGTTTGCGCCACCGTCTCTGTCTTCAAAGCCGTCGCTCCGGCACTTCTGTAGGAATTTACACGGCCGGGATGGCTGGGCTGTCGTGGTTTGCTGGCCCTGGGACGAGAGTTGCGTGACGGCGTCACTCTGCCGGACAGGCCGAGGCGGTGAACTTTGCCAATAACCGCATTTCGCGTAACACCACCGAGACGGGTGGCAATCTGACTGGCGCTCAAGCCTTCTGCCCATAGCTTTTTCAACATCTCAACGCGATCTTCTGTCCACGTCGCCATCAATCAACCTCCATAAATCAATTTGCCTTCATCGCCACGAAAGCGTGGTATTGTCCGCTGACAGAATCCCTCATCCCCTGGCGCCGGTCATTTTCCCGGCACCACACATGAAACTCAAATTTCAGCTTAAATACACAATATCTCGTGGCCGATGGCTGTTAAGCTACAATATCGGGGAATGTCCGCGCAACAACTTCATCCCGTGAAAATATGTTTTCCCCCATTTTTATTTTATTTCAGCGGGTTTTTCTGATCAAAATGAGGTGTGGCCGCGAAAGTGTTGACGCTTGGGTCGATGTTACGATAAAAAGTGCGCTGAGCGTGCGGTCAACCTGACGGGCAGTGCGCTCAACGCAATATTTGTGTAAAACACAATAATTATGCAATAAACTGAAACGATCTGGCTGCCGATCCCGGCAGCTTTTTGGTTTTTGAATTTGAGGACAATGATGTGATTACCCCCGTGCTTCCAACCTACGCACGTATTCCCTTGAGTTTCGAGTACGGCGAGGGCGCTTATCTTTATACCGGTGACGGTGAGGCATATCTTGATTTTGGCTCCGGCATTGCGGTTAATTCGCTTGGCCATGCCCATCCCCATCTGGTCGAGGTTTTGGGCGAACAGGCCGCAAAACTCTGGCACACATCAAACCTGTTCAACATTCCGGGTCAGGAACGACTGGCCCAACGTCTGGTTGATGCTACGTTTGCCGACACGGTGTTTTTCACAAATTCCGGCGGCGAAGCCATGGAATGTTCAATAAAAATGGCGCGAAAATACCATGCCCATGGTGGCCAGCCCGAACGTTTCAGAATAATTACCTTTGAGGGCGCTTTTCACGGCCGCACCCTGGCCATGCTGGCCGCCGGTGGTCAGCAAAAATACCTCGATGGCTTCGGCCCCAAGGTAGAGGGATTTGATCAGGTTCCCTTCTGCGATCTTGACGCTGTTAAAGCTGCAATTGGGGATGAAACCGCAGGTGTTTTGATAGAACCGATAATGGGTGAGGGCGGCATCAAGCTGATCGAGCCGCAGTTTTTGCGCGCCTTGCGCAAACTGTGTGATGAACATGGACTTTTGCTGATTTTAGATGAAATTCAATGCGGGCTTGGCCGTACCGGCAAGCTTTATGCTCATGAGTGGGCCAATATCACCCCCGACATACTGGCCAGTGCCAAAGGCATCGGTGGTGGCTTTCCTGTGGGCGCATGCCTGGCCACCCAGGAAGCTGCGCGTGGCATGACGGCGGGAAGTCATGGCTCGACCTTTGGTGGCAACCCGCTGGCTATGGCCGTTGGCAATGGTGTGCTGGACATTGTTCTGGAGCCGGGATTTCTGGAGGGCGTGCAGAAAAACGCGCTTTTACTGAAGCAGAACCTTGCGCGTATTTGCGATGAATTTCCTGATGTCATTGAAGAAATTCGTGGGGAAGGCCTGATGATGGGCATAAAGTGCAAAGTGGCCAACACCGAGCTTGCTTCAGCCTGTCTGGAACAAAAACTGCTTGTGGTTGGCGCGGGTGAAAATGTTGTCCGCATATTGCCACCATTGATAAGCGATGCTGAGGTTCTCAACGAAGGTGTGGCCCGCATTGAACGTGCCTGTCACAAAGTCCGTGCCGCCAACACCAACAAAGCAGTGGTGCAGTAATGGCTGAAGATATTCGTCATTTTCTGGATCTGGCTGACCTGAGCCCTGAAGACGCGCGCGCGATCATCGACAACAGTGCTGAGATCAAACAGCAGCGCTTGGGCCGCACCAAAGGTGCCGGTGATGACAGGCTTCCGCTGAAGGGCTACCTTCTGGCGCTGATTTTTGAAAAACCCTCAACCAGAACGCGGGTTTCTTTCGATGTCGCCATGCGCCAGCTTGGCGGTGAGACCATCGTTTTAAGTGCAGCTGACCTGCAACTGGGGCGCGGTGAATCCGAAGCCGATACCGGAAAGGTGCTGTCGCGCTATGTCGATGCCATCATGATCCGGGGAAACAGCCATGCGCGCGTGGAAAAACTTGCCGCCGCCGCCACCATACCGGTGATAAACGGTCTCACCGATTTTTCTCATCCCTGCCAGATTATGGCTGATGTCCTGACCTTTGAAGAACATTGCGGTTCTATTGCCGGCAAAACCATTGCCTGGCTCGGTGATGGCAACAACGTTGCTGTTTCCTGGGTGCACGCAGCGGCTAAATTCGGTTTTGAAATAAAACTCGGCTGTCCGCCTGATTTGAATTTGCGCCCGGAAGTTATTGAGTGGGCCCGCCGCGAAAACGTCTCGTTCTCCCTGCATGAAAACCCTGATGATGCGGTGCGCGGTGCTGATTGCGTGGTTGCCGACACCTGGGTGTCGATGGGGGATGAAGATACGGATAGGCGCACAAAAATCCTGCAACCCTATCAGGTCAATCAGGCATTGATGGACAATGCCAAACAGGATGCCATATTTATGCACTGCCTGCCGGCTTACCGTCGCAACGAAGTAACCGCTGAAGTCATCGACGGGCCACAATCGGTGGTGTTCGATGAAGCCGAAAACCGACTGCATGCACAAAAAGGCATTCTTGCCTGGTGTCTGGCCCAGGGTGCTTCATGACAACAGCTGAGATTGCTATTGACGCCGGTGATTTCCTGTTACCATTTCAGGTCAAACAACTTGGCTGCCGGGGTCGTATCGTGCGCTTGAGCACGACGGTAACAGATATTCTCAATCGTCACGATTACCCTCAACCCGTTGCTCACCTTCTTGGCGAAGCTCTGGCCTTAACGGCGCTTTTGGGGGCGGCATTGAAGATGGAGGGAAAACTTTCCCTGCAAACCAAAAGTGACGGTCCCATTGATATGCTTGTGGTCGATTACATGTCGACGGGTACGTTACGGGCGTATGCCCATTTTGATGCCGAGGCTATTGCTGCGCATGATCCATCTGTTAAAAATGCAACCGCCGATTTATTGGGTAAAGGCCACATGGCGCTGACCATTGATCAGGGAAAATATACCGAGCGCTATCAGGGCATTGTCCCGCTCACCAATATTTCGCTGAGTGAAGCGGCCCACACATATTTTGATCAATCTGAACAAATCCCCACCAATATCTATCTGGCTGCCGGTCCATTGATATCGAATGCACCTGTTGGTGTTCTCAGTGGATGGCAGGCCGGTGGCATGATGATCCAGTATCTGCCCGACACCGGCGGCACTCCTCAACACAACGAACTACCTTCCGGAAAAGCTGCTGAAGAAGACGTTGAACTTGAGGAAGATGATCGCTGGATACGCGCCAAAGCATTGATGAACACCATTGAAGATCATGAACTGCTCGATCCTACCGTATCACTGGAGAGACTGATCTATCGATTTTTCCATGAAGAAGGCGTGCATGTGTTCGAGCCCGTCATGCTTGAACGCGGCTGCCAGTGTTCCAGCCAAAAGGTTGAACAAATGCTGGGACAGTTCAGCGAAGATGATATTAAAGCGATGATTAAAGACGATAAAATCATCGTTACCTGTGAGTTTTGCAGCCAAAGCTACACGTTCGATCCGGTAAAGTTTGAAAAACCAAAGGTTTAATCAGCACAATTACCCATAACGTTGGACAGGAATGTGACTACCGTCGTAATTATGCTTTAATACTGTTCGAAGTTGATGTCTTGAAAACCGAGATATATTAAATAGATAATGGCTATAATGCCTGTTTTTGCTGCCGAGTTGCTGAAAAGATGAAACCCGTCAATCAAAGTGAAGTTTTAGACGCTGTGGTGAGCAAGCCTCCCGTTGTGCGCCGGATTGTTGGTGTGTTGTTACCGCTGGTCATTCTGGCCGTCGCCGTGGTCGGCTATAAGGGTTTGGTTGCGTCGAAAAAGACGATTGAGCCGCGCAAGGTGGTGGAAAAATCATGGCCGGTCTCAATTGTGCCCGTCGTCATAGGCAATCAAACTCCCGAACTGCGCTTGTATGGCGAGGCTGTTGCCGGACGCCAGGTTGATATGCGCACGCTCGTTATGGGCGAAATTATCGAAACCGGTGAAAATTTCAAACTTGGCGGCACCCTCAAAAAGGGTGATATGCTGGTCAAGGTCGATGCCTTTGAATATGTAGCAGCCCTCGAAGAAGCTCAAGGCAGTCTCCTGGAGGCAGAGGGCAGACTTCTGGAATATAATGCCCGCGTACAACTTGAAATTAACCAGCTTGATGTTGCCCGCTTTCAACTGGACCTTGCCCAGAAAGATTTAAAACGCGCCGTTAAACTGAAAAAACAGGGTTCAATTTCGCAAAAAGCCGTTGATGATCGTGAAGTCACCCTGTCTTTGCGCCAGCAGGCTATCGCACAGCGCACCAGCAATATCGAGATCGAACGCGCGCGGGCAAGCCAGCAGACAGCCGTCATCGACCGTTTGAAAACCGCTGTTCGCCGGGCCAAACGCGGCCTGCGCAACACCCGGCTTATCGCCCCTTTTGATGCTTATGTAGCTAAAGTTGATGGCGAAGTCGGACGCTTCGTCAGTGCCAATGACCGCGTTGCAACCCTCATCGACAGCCAGCAGATTGACGTGCGCTTCTCCCTGTCAGATGGCCAATACGGGCGCATAATTGCCGATGAAGGCAGCGTCATTGACCGCACCGTTCGCATCATCTGGCGCGTCGGTCTCAACCAATATGATTTTGCCGGTAAAATAGAGCGCGTCGGTGCCCAGATTTCCGCCAGCAATGGTGGCGTCGATGTCTTCGCCCGGCTTGACCTCAAGTCGGCAAAAACACCGTTGCGAACCGGTGCATTCGTTGAGGTTTATCTTAAAGACCGCACTTATGAAGATGTCGCCCGCCTGCCTGAAACCAGCCTTTACGACAATAATCATGTCTTTGTGATCGAGGCCGGCAGGTTAATTGAGAAAAAAGTTGAACTGGTCGGTTATGCCGGTTCTGACGTTTTGGTGCGTGGGGCTTTGAAGCCCGGTGAAAAACTATTGTCGAGCCGATTGTCTGCCCCGGTTAACGGTTTGCTGGTTGTTGAAAAATAATCATGGCGAAATCTCAGAAAACAAATGGGGCGGTGAGGTTTTTTACCCACCATCGCAATGCCTCAAACCTGCTGATGGTCATGCTGATCCTGTCGGGCATGTTTGCGCTGACAAAACTCAAAGTGCAATTTTTTCCTTCCGTTGAAATACCCGTTATCTCCGTCAATGTCATCTGGCCTGGCGCAAGCCCGGAAGATATCGAAAAAAGCATTCTCAAATCACTTGAGCCAGAACTGCGCTACACTGATGGGTTAAGCGAATTTTCGTCATTCGCCCGCGAGGGTGTGGCTTCCATATTGATGGAATTCGAAGGCAGCACCAATATGCAGTCAGCACTTTCCGATGTGGAATCAGCTGTCAATAATGTCACCACTTTGCCCGAGGAATCCGAAAGACCGATTATACAGCACCATAAGTTTTATGAAGATGTCGCCAGCCTGTCCATATCCGGTCCCTATAGCGAGTTAGCGCTCAAATCCTATGCCCGGAAAATTCGTGATGGATTGCTCGAAGCTGGAATTGACCAGGTTAATTATACCGGATTTCGCGATGAGGAAATCTGGGTCAGTGTTCGCCCGGAAGAATTGCGTCGCCTGGATCTCACCGTGGCTGAAATCGCCGAAAAAATCAAAGAAATCAGTCAGGATCTGCCTTCGGGAACGCTTGATGGTGTCATCGACAAACAAATCCGTTCGATTGGTCAGGCTGAAGATACCATGGCGGTATCGCAAATCGAGATCAAATCTCTGCCCGGTGGTGAAAAGATCTACTTGCGCGATATCGCCACCATTGAAACCAGGTTTGATAAAACCGCACCGATTTCATTTCAGGGTACATCAAAGGCAATTGGCCTGCGGGTCAAGCGTGCTCTGGCTGCCGACACGTTGGTTGTTGCCGGAATTTTGGACAAGTATCTTGAAAAAACCCTGCCGACGCTGCCACCGGACCTTAAAGTGGTAAAATATGATGTGGCCGCTGATGCGGTTTCAGATCGTATTGGTTTGTTGTTGAAAAACGGCGCGGGTGGTCTGATCCTCGTCCTCATCATTCTGTTTGTCTTTCTCAACGCCCGTATTGCCTTCTGGGTCGCTGTCGGCATCCCCGTATCCGTCATGGCAACTCTGGGGATCATGTATGTCACCGGGCAGACCATTAACATGATATCGCTGTTTGCGCTGATCCTCACCCTTGGCATTATTGTTGATGATGCCATCGTTGTCGGCGAACATACCGCCACCTGCTGGGAGCGTGGCGATCCAGCGCTTGCCGCTGCTGAACGCGGTGCCACCCGCATGCTGGCGCCCGTGGTTGCCGCCACCTTGACCACCCAGGCAGCCTTTTTGCCGCTGTTTTTAATTGGCGGTATCATTGGCGATATTATCGCCGCCCTGCCAGCCGTTGTTATTGCCGTTCTGATTGCCTCGCTGATTGAGTGTTTCTTCATCCTGCCGGGCCATTTACGCCACACATTATCGCGCATGAGTACGAAGCCGGGCAGGTTTCGCGTCGGCTTTGACAGACGTTTTAAAGGTTTTCGCGACAATTGGTTTGGCCGCATTTCCTTGCTCAGCTTCCGTTGGCGCTACACCACGGTGGCCCTGGCTATTGGCATTTTAATTGTCTCAATCGGCGTGATGGCCAGTGGTCGCGTCACATTCCAGTTTTTCCCCACGCCCGAACCTGAAGTAATTCTGGCAGATGTGGTTTTTGTCGCCGGAACCCCGCGCGAAGTCACAGCCGATGCCTTAGGCAAAATTGAAGCCTCCTTGGCTCGCGTTGCCGATAAGCTGGCACCAGACGGAGAGAAACTTGTTGCCACCACTTACAGCACGCTTGGAACCTCTGGCCAAAGCCGGGGTGATAATTTTGCCCGCATAAAAGTACAATTGACCCGTGCCGAGCAACGATCCGTCCGCACCAACACAATTATCGAGGAATGGCGCAAGGCTGTGCCGCAAATTCCCGGTGTCGAACGTCTGTCCATTACCGGGCGGCGCGGTGGCCCGCCAGGTCGCGATATTGATATACAACTCAGTGGCGGTGATCCGGCGATTTTGAAGAAAGCCGCTCTGGAACTGCGTGAACTTCTGGGCCGCTATCCCGGTGTTTCAGGCGTCGCTGACGATCTGCCCTATGGTAAACAGGAAATAGTGCTGGAAATCACGCCGCGCGGCTCAGCCCTTGGGTTCACCACGCAATCGGTGGGCCGTCAGGTGCGAAATGCCTTCGAAGGTGCCATCGCCAAACGCTTTGCCCGTGGTGATGAAGAAATCACCATTCGGGTGCTGGAAGACAATATAGGGACAGGTGGACAATCCCTGCGCGACCTTTACATCAGGAGCCCGCAAGGCGTTGAAGTGCCACTGACGGAAGTTGTGCACTTACGCGATAAAGCCGGTTTTTCACTGATCCAGCGCAAGGAAGGCAAGACCTCTGTTGCCGTGACCGCTGACATCAATGCCGATGTCACCACCAGCATAGTGGTTGAAGCCGCACTTAAAGCGCAGGGGCTGAAAGAAATTGCGACGAAATATGGTGTTGATTATACCTTCAGGGGCAAATCAGAAGAAAGAACCAAGACCTTTGGCGACCTCTTCATTGGTGTCGTATTGGCGCTTACCTTCATGTACATCATCCTGGCCTGGATGTTTGGCAGCTATATCAAGCCGGTGATTGTCATGCTGGTCATTCCCTTTGGCCTTGTCGGCGCCATTTTCGGCCATTTGATTATGGGCTTTCCCATGACCATCTTAAGTTTCTTCGGCCTGCTGGGTCTGTCGGGAATTTTGGTCAATGATTCAATTATTCTGGTGGTCCAGGTCGACAAACGCCTGAGCGAAGGCGAGACGATGGAAGCAGCCGCTCCCGGAGGCGCACGTGATCGCCTGCGTGCCGTCCTGCTCACCTCGCTCACCACCATCGGTGGCCTGACGCCGCTGTTGTTTGAAAAAAGCCTGCAAGCCCAGTTCCTGCTGCCAATGGCGATAAC